>DPKU01000059.1 GCA_003542355.1 Clostridiales bacterium
GTGTGTTCCGGATCCAGAAGCTGTTGTTCCTGGTCATAATAAGCCGGGATCACATTTTGTCCCAGTCGCACGAGCCCTTCGTCAGGTGACAGCTGCCCCAGAAGGATCTTAAGCAGCGTAGTCTTTCCGATGCCGTTGGCGCCCACGAGGCAGATTTTATCACCTCGCTTGATATCCAGGTCCACATTTCGAAAAAGCAATCGCTTGTCCGGTCCACGGCCGAAGGTCTTTGCCAGACCGGATGCATAGAGGACGTCGGTGCCGCTGATCAGCTTTTCCTTGAACCGGATCTTCAAGCGATCCTGCGGGGCCGTTGGCCGGTCAGGACGCTCCAGATGGGCCAGGCGTTTTTCCCTGGATTGGGCTCGCTTGACCAGCTTTTCGGTATTGTGCTCTTTGAATCGGCGGATGATTTCTTCCTGACGGCGGATCTCCGCCTGGACCTGCTCGAAATGCTTCAGACTTTCTTCGTAAAGCAGCCTTTTCTTTTCAGCATAGGAGGAATAGTTCCCTTCGTACACAGTAAGCCGGGTATTTTCGATTTCAAAGATCCGCCGGACGGTCTTGTCCAAAAAATAGCGGTCGTGGGAGATGATCACCAGCGTGCCGCTGTAGGAGAGCAGGTATTGCTCCAGCCATTTCAGGGTGCCGATGTCCAGGTGGTTGGTCGGCTCGTCCAACAGCAGGACCTCCGGTCCCCGGAGCAGCATGGAAGCCAGCGCCAGGCGGGTTCGTTCTCCACCGCTGAGCGTGGCGATCTTCTTGGTCAGGTACTCTTCAGAAAAAGCCAGGCTGCTCAGAATACCCCGGACCTGGCTCCGGTATTCATAGCCTCTGCGATCTTTGAATTCCAGGGACAAAGCATCGTAGCGCGCCAGTTCCTCATCCACGGGCTTGCCCTCCACAGACAGGACAGAGATACGGTCTGACAATGCCGTCAGCTCTCGCTCTGCCTGACGTTGCCATTGAAAGATCTCCAGCATCTCTTCCTCTACCGTCCGGTCGGGACGGAAGTGGTCTCTTTGCTGCAAATAGCCCAAGGTGGTATCCCGGGCAATGCTCAGCTGCCCGCCGTCTGCGGGCATGCGACCTGCCAGGATCTTCATGAGCGTGCTCTTTCCGGCGCCGTTGGCACCGACGATCCCGATCCGATCGGAGGGATTGATATGAAAGGTCACGTCCTGAAGCACCGGAGTGATCCCAAAGGATTTATTAATTTTTGTGGCGGATAGGATACTCATGTCTTACTCTGGCGTAAGCCTTAATTCCCTTGAAAATACAGTTGCTTTCCCATACTAACACAAAAATATTCTTGTAACAAGACGGGGTGCATGATAATATAAGGCATCTGAAATCAACGAAAAGGATGCACCGATGAAAAGAAATGGAAAGATTTCCAATGCAGTCATACGACGGCTTCCTCGCTATTTAAGGATCCTGGAAGAACTGAGCAGTCAGGACGTTCAGCGGATCTCCTCCAGGGATCTGAGCGAAAAGACTGGTTATACCGCCTCGCAAATCCGCCAGGACCTGAATCATTTCGGCGGATTCGGGCAGCAGGGTTACGGTTATAATGTAAATGATCTGCGGGAAGAAATCGAAAAAATACTGGGGCTGACGCGAGAGTATCGGCTGGTGATCGTGGGCTGCGGAAGACTGGGCCGGGCGATTGCTAATTTCAACTATACATACAACCAGGGCTTTCCGGTCATAGGCATGTTCGACGTGAATCCCGAGATCATTGGAAAAACCATCAATGACATCCCGGTGGCGGACGTCCGGACGCTTCCGGAGTTCCTGAAGCAGAACAGTGTGGATATCGGGGTGATCTGTGTTACCAAGGAAGCCGCCGAAGGGGTGGCCGACATACTGATCAAAGGAAAGGTGCAAGGCATCTGGAACTTTGCGCCCTGGGATGTGGAAGAGGCAGAAGGCATTCCGGTGGAGAACGTGCACTTGTCCGACGGACTTCAGGCGCTGATCTACTACATCAATCACAACGAAGCATAAACAATAAAATAACCGTTTCTTAATCAGTAAGAAACGGTTATTATTTACTCCAAAATTTAGGGTTGGGGAGCGTCAACCGGGCAAACGTCTGCACAAGCGCCACACTCGATACATTTTTCGGCATCGATCACGTACTTGCTGTCGCCTTCCGAAATCGCATCTGTCGGGCATTCTGCTACGCATGCACCACAGCTGATGCAAGAATCGTTAATTACATAGGCCATGTTCAGTCCTCCTTACGTAATAGTAGTTGTTGGATCATCGATTGCATCGACAGCAACAGTATAGCAGAAAAAAAAGAAGTCAACAAGAAAGTTTTCAGTCTTTCGTAAAGGTTTCCGGGATACAGAGGTCCAGCTATGAAAACCATCGGATTGTCGGGGAAAAGCGGTACGGGCAAGAGTTATAACGCCATGGAACTGTGCGGCAGGATGAATATTGACGCCATGATCGACGACGGGTTGCTCATTTCGGAAAACCGGATCCTGGAGGGCGTGTCTGCAAAAAAGCAGGCTACGAAGATCGGCGCAGTCAAGACGGCGCTGTTTATGGATGACGACCACCGGGATAAAGTCGTCCGGGCCATCCGGCGGGCAGCGCCCCAGAGTATACTGATCCTGGGCACCTCTGATGATATGATCCACCAGATCGCCCGGCGGCTTGGGATTCCCTTTCCCCTTAAAATCATCCAGATCGAGGACATCACTACCCTGGACGACCGCATCAAGGCCCGCAGGCTTCGTGCAGAATCCGGGACCCATGTCATTCCGGCGCCCACGTTCCAGGTGAAGCGGCAGTTTTCGGGCTACTTTCTGGATCCGATGAAACGGCTGAAGGGCGGCTCCGGCAGCGGCCGGACCGTCACGACGGAGAAAACCATGGTCCGCCCCACCTACAGCTATCTGGGTGATTACATCATTTCGGATAAAGTGGTGACAGATATCGTTCATCACATGGTCTCCATCACCGGAGGCGTGGCCAGTGTACTGTGGGTGACGGCCAACAACGATAAAGACGCAGGACTCTTTATCCGGATCATTCTGCAGCTGGCCTACGGCGCGAAGATCAAGAAGACGGCAGTTGCCGTCCAGCGAGGCGTTTTCGATGCGGTGGAATACATGACGAACTTCAACGTCCGGGCTGTGGACGTGGAGATCCGTGGTATCAAGCGGATCCAATAATCCGGACAAAACCTTCAAAAATTTATCAAGGGGTATTGACTTTGAATGTCAGGTCAGTATAATGGTGTTAGCACTCAAAGATAGTGAGTGCTAACAATTGTTTTAAATCTATATTTATATAGAAATTGAAAGGAGACTATCTTTATGAACATCAAGCCTTTGGGAGACAGAGTACTCATCAAGAGATTGGAAGCCGAAGAAAAGACCAAGAGCGGGATCGTGCTTCCTGGTTCAGCCAAGGAACAGCCGCAGATGGCCGAAGTCATCGCAGTAGGGCCCGGCGGCGTCGTGGATGGCAAAGAGATCAAAATGGAAGTGAAAGCCGGCGATCAGGTGATCTTCTCCAAATATGCAGGTACGGATATCAAAATGGACGGAGAAGAATATATGCTGCTTTCTCAGAAGGACATTTTAGCAATCGTACAATAAGGTACACAGGAAAGGGTGAAATAGAATGGCAAAGGAAATCAAATTTGGCGAACAGGCCAGAAGACAGCTGCAGTCCGGCGTTGACCAGCTGGCAAATACCGTAAAGATCACATTGGGACCCAAGGGCAGAAACGTGCTGCTGGAAAAGAAATACGGATCTCCCATGATCACGAATGACGGCGTTACCATCGCAAGAGAAATCGAGCTGGAAGACGCTTTCGAAAACATGGGTGCGCAGATCGTCAAGGAAGTCGCTTCCAAGACGAACGATGTAGCCGGTGACGGAACCACCACAGCAACAGTGCTGGCCCAGACCATCATCCGCGAAGGTTTCAAAAATGTAGCGGCCGGCGCCAACCCCA
>DPKU01000063.1:0-6823 GCA_003542355.1 Clostridiales bacterium
CTTTGGTTTTCCACGCCGGTCTGCAGCCATTTGGTGGCCAAGCTGGAAACCGAGACCAACGACGAACTGGAGCGGGAATGCGAGGTGGACCGGGAATGCAGGGGCTGATCGCAATATTACTGGCTTTGCTGGTCCTGGCGGCGCTTGCCGTTTCGGCATCCCGAAAGCTGTTGCCGGCAGTCATTATTTTTATGTCCTACAGTCTGGTGATGTCCATGGTGTGGATGCTGCTGCAAGCCCCGGATCTGGCCATCACAGAGGCAGCCGTAGGCGCCGGCATCACATCCGTGCTCCTTTTTATCGCTCTGAAGCGCATCCGTGAACTGGAACGGGATCTGATAGAATCCGAAGAAGAGATCCATGCGTCTCCGGCGCTCAGTGAGCAGGAGGAGCAGAGCGATGTATAAAGGGAGCCGGATCCAGACATTGTATAACCTTTTGAGCATCGTATTCACCATGCTCCTGATCGGTATACTCCTTTACACTGTATCGGAACTGCCGGTCATGGGCGATGCGCTTCATCCGGCCAACAACGAGGTGGCTGCCCATTATCTGGTCCACGGCGCCCGGGAGACAGGTGCGCTCAATGCGGTGACTGCCATGATCCTGGATTATCGTGCTTTCGATACCCTTGGAGAACTGTGTGTGCTCTTTGTGTCGGCCTGCTCGGTCTATATCCTGCTGCGTGTGGATGCCAGCCGAAAAGAAGAAGAGGTGGAAGCCCTCGACCGTCGCTATGAACCCTGGAACGACGTAATACTGAGCAAGGCGTTTTTGTTCCTGGTGCCGGCAGTATTCCTGTTCGGAATCTATATCACGCTCACAGGACACCTTTCGCCTGGCGGCGGCTTTTCCGGCGGCGCCATCATCGGCGCAGGATTGCTGCTGTATCTGAACGCCTTCGGGCTGGAAAACACGGAACGCTTTATGAATCGGATCCGGTACAGGCGACTGAACTGCGGCGCGCTGGGCTTCTATTTCCTGGCGAAAGGGTATTCATTTTTCGTGGGAGCCAACGACATCAAGAGCGTGATCTCCGTCTCGGATCAGGGAAACATCCTGTCTGCAGGTCTGATCATGCCGCTGAACGTATGTGTCGCCATCGTCGTGTCCACTACGGTCTATGCCGTATATCTGATGTTCCGGAAAGGAGGATTCAACACTTGAACAATTACATTGTGACGAATCTTCCCGAGGTGGCATCCATTATTCTGTTCGGCATCGGCTTCTCCAACCTTCTGCTGGCGCGCAACCTGATCAAAAAAATCATCGGTCTGAATATCATGGATACTGCGATTTACTTGTTTCTGGCAGCCAAGGGGTATGTTGACAACGCCGCTGCTCCCATCGTGACTTCCGGGGCCGTCGATCCCGACCTTTACGTGAACCCGGTCCCCAGCGGTCTGGTTCTTACCGGCATTGTGGTGTCCGTTTCGGTCACCGCCGTATTGCTTGCGCTCACGGTTCGGCTGTACGAAGAGTTCAATACCCTGGATATCGATGAGATCGTTCACCAGCTCAGGGTCAAAGACAAGGAGGCGATGCGATGAACCTCCTCTATAATGTGCCGGCCTTTTCCATCCTCCTTCCGATGCTGGCCGGCGTGATCTGTCTTGTGCTGCCGGCCCGGGCTTCCCGTCGCCTGTCCAACACCGTGATCGTCGTGCTGGCCCTGTTGTCCTTCCTTTTGCTGAACAGCTTTCTGGACGGCGCCCCCACGTTTACGTATCGCATGGGTCACTACGGTGCGCCCATCGGCAACGAAATACGGGCCGGAGAGCTGGAATCGGCCATGGCGATGATGTTTCTGGTCGTGATGATGCTGTCCCTGATGGGCGGACGAAACCATCTGCGCAGCGACATCGGCCGTTCCAAGGTCAATCTGTATTACATATCTGTACTGTTCCTGCTCAGCTCTATGCTGGCGCTCACCTATACCAACGACCTTTTTACGGCCTATGTGTTCGTGGAGATCAACACGGTGACTGCCTGCGGGATCATCATCAGCAAAGAAGACGGCTATACCCTGGCGGCCTCCATGCGCTATTTGATCATGAGCCTGCTGGGTTCCGGCCTGTTTTTGATCGGCATTTGCCTGGTGTACGGCCTTACCGGCCATCTGCTGATGCCCAACATCCAGGAAGCCGTGAACCAGCTGGTCCAAAACGGACATTACCAGGCGCCGCTGCAGGTGACCATTGCCCTGTTTGCGGTAGGCCTGGCCCTGAAGAGTGCCCTCTGGCCTTTCCATTCCTGGCTGCCCGACGCCCACAGCAGCGCTTCCGCAGCTTCCAGCGCGATCCTCTCGGGCCTGGTGCTCAAATCTTTCATCTTCCTGATGATCAAGATTTTTTTTCGGACCGTGGGGCCCGATGTGATGACCGGCCATGCGATCTTGAATCTGCTTCTGGTCTTCGGTGTTCTGGGGATGCTCCTGGGGTCTGTCAATGCGCTGTTTGAAAAGGACATCAAACGCATGCTGGCCTTTTCCAGTGTCAGCCAGATCGGCTATATTTTCTGCGGGATCGGCCTTGGCACCATTGCCGGCGTATCAGCAGCCCTGGTCCAGGTGGTCGTTCACGCTGTTACGAAGGCCATGCTGTTCATCGCTGCCGGGGGCCTGATGGACGCTTCCGGGGGAAGGAAGGATTTCGACGCTCTCCAGGGTGCAGGAAAACGGGATATCGTAGCCGGTGCTGCGTTTGTCGTGGGTACGATGTCCATGATCGGTCTGCCGTTTTTTGCCGGATTCATTACAAAGCTGACCCTGGTGACCGCTGCGGCGGGGACCCACGACTGGCGGACATACGTATCTCTTGCCGCCATCGTTGTGTCCACCATTCTGACGGCGATCTATTACATTCGGGTCCTGTCTCTGCTCTTCGGCAGAAACGGATCCGAAGAGCAAGACGGCGAAGTCCGGGGCCGGCGATTCCTGTCAGCCTATCTCCGCAGACACCTGAGCATGGACACAGAATACATTCTGGCGATTCTGGCGTTTATCGGCATCAACCTTTGGATCGGTCTCCGATCCGATGATCTGGTAGACATTATCAACGCCGGCCTGGCCACGTTCCAATAAAGACACGATACAAGCCCGAAAGGAACAAAGCATGCAAGAAGCTCCATTTGTACTACTGATGCTCACAGATTCATTGACGCTCGCCTTCCGGGCGGACGTCCTTGGGCTGGCGTTTCTGACCCTGGCGCTGTTGATGTGGACCGCCGTGGGGATCTATGCGCTGCGGTACAAGGACCATCAGGAAAACAACGGACGCTTTTTTGCCTTTTACCTCCTGACGCTGGTCATGCTGGTGGGGCTGTCCCTGGCTGCAAATTACGTGACCATGTATCTGTTCTTTGAGATGATGACGCTCTGTTCCGTGCCGCTGGTGCTGCACAACGGTTCTGCGGAAGCCAGCTCCGCCGCAAAAAAGTATTTGTTCTATTCCATTTTCGGCGCCACATTGGGACTGCTGGGCCTCTTTTTTATCCACGCATATTCGATTTCTTCGGATTTCCTGCCCGGCGGTGTGCTGGATGCGGCAAAGATCGCAGGCAACGAGGAAATGCTGCGGACAATCGCGTTTCTGGCTGTGATGGGCTTTGGTGCCAAAGCCGGACTCTTCCCGCTCCACGCCTGGCTGCCGGCTGCCCATCCCGTGGCGCCCTCGCCGGCCAGTGCGGTCCTGTCGGGGGTCATTACGAAAGCCGGTGTCTTCTGCATCATTCGGGTGATCTATTTCCAGTTTGGCGCAGCTTTTCTGCGGGATACCTGGGTGCAGCGGTCCTGGATCGCCGTAGCGCTGCTGACGATCTTAATGGGTTCGTTGATGGCGTTTCGTGAAAAGCGGCTGAAAACACGGCTGGCGTATTCCACCGTGAGTCAGGTTTCCTACATCTTGCTGGGGCTCTTTTTTCTGAACGAAGCTGCGTTTGCCGGCGCTTTGCTTCATGTGCTGTATCACAGCATCTTAAAGGACGGACTGTTTCTTTCCGCCGGAAACATCCTGTATCAGACCCACTTGGAGAATGTGGAAGAGTTGAAGGGCCTGGGCCGGCAGATGCCCCGGACGCTGGGCTGCTTTGCGATATTCTCTCTGGGCTTGACAGGGATACCTCCTTTTGCAGGCTTTTTGAGCAAGTGGGAACTGGCCGCAGGTGCTCTGAGTTCCGGGCTTCTGCCCTACGCGTGGCTTGCGCCTGCTGTCCTGCTGATCAGCGCCATGCTGACGGCCGGGTATCTTTTCCCCATCGTCATCCACGGATTTTTTCCGGGGCGGGCGTATCGCAGCGAAGGGCCGGACACTGGCGAGGCCCCGGTCGCAATGGTGGGCGTGGTGGGCGCGCTGGCTGCTGCTACAGTTGTTCTGGGACTTTTCGGCGCTCCCATACTGAAGTTCTTCCTCGACCTGGCCGGGACGATATTTTTATGAGGAGCGGTGAACGATGATGTCCGGATACTGGATTCCCATTGCAATATTCCTGCCCATACTCGGTGGTGTTCTGATCCCTCTGATCGGGTTTTCTCGTGCAAAGACCAGGGAAATCTACGTGCTGTCCGTCGTTTTGGCCACCAGCCTCCTGACCGCCGGTTTGATGATCGCGCCGCCGGAGGGCGCCGTTTCCGTGGTGAGCATCACCCGAACCATCGACATCGCATTCTATGTGGATGGATTGGGTACGGTGTTCGGCGTCCTTGTGACGTTTCTGTGGCCCTTGGCTACGTTGTATGCCTTTGAGTATATGGCCCACGAACATCGCAGGAACACGTTTTTCGCTTATTACACGATGACCTATGGGCTGACCCTGGGGATCGCTTTTTCCGCCAATCTGATCACGATGTATCTCTTCTGCGAGCTGCTCACGCTAGTCACGCTGCCCCTGATCACACATACGCGTACAAAAGCAGCTTATGTGGCCGGCGTTAAATATCTGATCTATTTTGTAGCCGGCGCCACGGCTGCCTTTGTTGGGATCATCCTGTTTTTTGTGAATGGCGGCGGACTGGATTTCGTTCCCGGCGGACTGTCTGCCGGCACTGTGGACATGGCCCCCGGCATCCTGGGCGCCTCGTTCCTTTTGATGTTCTTCGGCTTCGGCGCCAAGGCCGCCATTTTCCCCGTCCAGGACTGGCTGCCTTCCGCCGGCGTGGCTCCCACGCCGGTCACAGCGCTTCTCCATGCGGTTGCTGTGGTCAAATCCGGCGTCTTCGCCATTGCCCGTCTCACGTATTACAGCTTCGGCGCTGCACCGCTGGAGGGGACGCTGGTCCAGAAAATCGCTTTGTCCTTTGCTATATTCACCATTCTGTACGGCGCGATCATGGCCTGGAAAGAAGTGCATTTCAAAAGACGGCTGGCCTATTCGACCATTTCCAATCTCTCGTATATGATCTTTGGGATCCTGCTCCTGACGCCGGCCGGCTTGGTGGCCGGGCTGCTGCACATGCTGTTCCATGGGATCATGAAGATCGCCCTGTTCTTTGTGGCCGGTGCCGTGGCCTGTCAGAGCGGCCTGCACTATGTGACGGATCTTCGGGGCTATGGCCGCCGGATGCCCCGGACCTTTGCAGCCTTTACGATGGCGTCTCTGTCCCTGATGGGGGTCGCGCCACTGTGCGGCTTTATGAGCAAGTGGTATCTTGCCCAGGCGGCGGTGGCCCGGGGTGGAGTGTATGCTTATTTGGGTCTGGGCGCGCTCCTGGTTGCAGCTGTGTTTACGGCCATTTACCTGCTGACGATCGTTCTGCGGGCGTACTTCCCCCAAAAGGGCTATGAGGCTGCCGGACGCCCGGAAGCAAAGGATCCCGGTCTGTACATGCAGATCCCCTTGGGCATATTTGCCCTGGCTGTCGTTCTGCTGGGCTTGTTTGCCTGGCCGGTAGCCGAATGGATCCGCAGCGCCGTGGCCGGTACATTTATATAGAATTATCCTCAGGAAAGGAGGGATCGCCAATGCAATACGGACTCTGGGGCCCGATGCCGTCATTCTCGGCCGGACAATTCCAGCTGCTCTACGGGCTCATCGCTACGGTCATGTGGATCTGTGCGCTGCTGTTTTCGAAGGAATACATGCATCGCCGGCTTCATGCCGGGCGCTATTACGTCTTTATGGGCATCACGTATCTGGCCACCATGGGCGTGTTTTTTTCTGCGGATCTCCTGACGCTGTTCGTATTCTTTGAGATCATGTCCTTTGCTTCTTATGTGCTGGTGGTCCAAGAGGAGACGCCGGAGGCTCTGGAGGCCGCCGGTCTTTACCTGGCAGTGTCCGTGGCCGGCGGCATGGCCCTGCTCATGGGCCTGTTCCTGCTGCAGGATGCGCTGGGAACGTTGGACTGGACCCGATGGGCCGAAGCAGCGGCCTCTCTGCCGGACAAAAGCCGGCTCTATGTGGCCGGCGGCTTTGCGGCAGCCGGCTTCGGCGCCAAAGCCGGCCTGTTTCCATTGCACATCTGGCTTCCGAAGGCGCATCCCGTGGCGCCGGCGCCTGCTTCGGCCTTGCTGTCCGGGATCCTGACGAAGACCGGGATCTTTGGCATGATCATTTTGTCGGTCTTCCTTTTTGAAGGTGATAACGCCTGGGGGACCGTGCTGCTGATCCTGGGACTGATCACCATGTTCCTGGGCGCTGTGCTGGCGTTGTTCTCCGTGGATCTGAAGCGCACCCTGGCTTGCTCCTCCGTGTCTCAGATCGGATTCATTACGCTGGGCCTGGCCATGGTCTGCATCCTGGGGGCTCACAACGCCATCGCTGCCCGGGGACTGATCCTCCACATGCTGAATCATTCGTCCATCAAGCTGCTGCTCTTTCTCTGCGC
>DPKU01000063.1:6838-10821 GCA_003542355.1 Clostridiales bacterium
TTTTTCCTGACAGGAGCCGCTTCCATCGCCGGCCTGCCCCTGACCAGCGGATATGTGAGCAAGACGCTGCTGCACGAAGCGATCGCAGAACACCTGGCAGTCGGAATTTTTCCGGAAGGGGGCGAGATTTTATTTTCCGCAGCCGAGTGGATCTTTCTTCTTACCGGCGGCCTGACGGTCGCTTATATGGCTAAGCTGTTCGTTTGCATTTTTATTGAAAAAAATGCGGATCCGGAACGGCAGGCGGCTTATGAACAAAAGGACCCGCAGCGCGAACGGCCTGCGAGCTTGATCGCCCTGGCTGTACCGGCGATTTTTCTGACAGCGGCAGGCATGGCGCCCTATCGGATCCTGGATGTTCTTGCCGATGGCGCTCAGAGCTTTGTGACACTTCACCCGCTTGAACATTCCCTGCACTATTACACTCCTGTCAATCTGTCCGGCGCCTTGATCTCGATCGGCATCGGAGCTGTGGTCTATGGTCTGATCGTCGGGAAATTCCTGATGAAACCCAACGCTGCAGGGCAGAAAGCGTACGCAGATCGCTGGCCTTCGACCTGGGATCTGGAGCGTCTTGTTTTCCGGCCTTTGGTCCGGGGGATTACCTGGACGGGCGTCGTTTTTATAGGAATCGTCTTTGCCCGGTCTGTGGATCTGTTGATCGCCAGCATGGAAAACGATCTCTTCCGGCAGATCCACTCCGACGAAGAGCGGTTTTCCCCGCTGGAATGGATGCGGAATCATCCCCTGGCAGACTTCTGGAGACGCATCCAGGAGGCCTATGAGGCGTTTTCTCAAAGTTTTTCCTTTGGCTTGCTGGCCACAGTGATCGGCCTTTGCGCCGTACTGATCTATCTGCTATAATAGGTGCATTATGTTTGGTATTTTTTCGGGAACCATCGTCAACGCCCTCCTGGTGATCGCAGGGACAGCTGCAGGATTGATCTTTAAAACGGATCGGCTGCAATCCATCGGGGAACGCATTTTTCAAGTGTTCGCCCTCTTTGTGCTGGCCATGGGCGTCAACGGGGCATCGGATCTGTCCCGGCCGGTGTTCATCCTGATCTCCATCACCTGCGGTGTGGCGCTGGGAGAGATCATCGATCTGGATGACAAATTCAACCGACTGGGCAGGAGCATGCAGAAGCGGTTTGCCCGGTCCGACGACAGCCATTTTGCTGCGGGCTTCATCCAGGCTTCTCTTCTCTTCTGTGTGGGATCCATGACTGTGGTGGGGGCGCTGCAATCCGGTATGGACAACAATCACAGCGTGCTTTACGCAAAAAGTCTGATCGACTGTGTCTCCGCTGCTACGCTGGCCATGGGCTTCGGCGTCGGTGTGGGCTTTTCTGCTCTTTCCGTGTTGGTATACGAGGGTCTGCTGACCCTGGCTGCCGGCGCCATCGCACCGGTCATGAGTGCAGAAATCATCGCATTGAGCTCCACGATCGGCAGTCTTTTTCTGATCGGAATGGCCTTGAACATGCTGAAGATCACCGAGCTGAAGATCGCAAATTTCCTGCCGGCCATGTTCGTTCCCATCCTCTATGAAGCAGTTCGGCTTCTCCTTTCCTGAACGGCGTCGAAAAGACGTTTTTTTGCTCTCCGGCCTTTCGCCTTGCAACACATTAAGAATCGGGTATAATAATATTGTAAACAACAAGTTTCATCCTGCAGTATGTTACTGGGAGGAAGTATGAAAGTTCAAAGAGTAAAAGAAGTACTGGATGCATCCGTGCTCTGCGGAGAAGAGTTGCTGGACCGGGAGATCCTGTCCGCCTGTGCGGCGGATCTGATGAGCGATGTGCTGGCTTATGTCAAGACAGAAGCGTTGCTTCTCACCGGACTTACAAATACACAAGTCATTCACACCGCCGACATGATGGACATCAACTGCATCGTTTTTGTTCGGGGCAAAATGCCTTCTTCGGAGGTCATCGAGTATGGGCGTCAGCACGACATGGTGTTACTCAGTACTTCTCATAAAATGTATTATGCCAGCGGGCTGCTGTACAATGCCGGCCTGGGCGCCTGCGGGTGATCCATGGAAAAGCTGCACTTGCATTACGATGTGGAAGGCAACGATTTTATCGCTGCCGGCGAGGCTTCCGGCCAGGTCAAGCGTGCTCTTCGTCAACTGGGCATCGATTTTGAGGTCATCCGCCGCTGCGCCATCTGCATGTACGAAGGAGAGATCAACATGGTGGTCCACGCCGATGGCGGAACCGCCGATGTCATTGTAGAGAAGGATAAAGTGACCATCATCCTGGAAGATCGGGGCCCGGGTATTTCCGACATGGAGCTGGCCATGCAGGAAGGCTATTCCACGGCATCCCAGGATGTGCGGGAGTTGGGCTTCGGCGCAGGCATGGGCCTGCCCAACATGAAGAAATATTCCGATTCTCTGGAAATCGACAGCACGGTGGGAACGGGCACGAAGGTCACCATGGTGATCCATATCCCCGGCTGACTGGCCGAAAATCCGTAGACCGTTTCAGCACAGATCGGAGGGTGCACATTGAAGCATTCGGTAACACTGGACAAAGATAAATGCAAAGGTTGCACGACCTGTATCAAGCACTGCCCGACGGAAGCGATCCGGGTGCGGCGCGGCATCGCCCATATCACCGAAGAACGTTGCATCGACTGCGGCAACTGCATTCGGGTATGCCCGCACAAAGCGAAAAAAGCGGTATGCGACGACTTTGAGCGTCTGAAAGAGTTTGAATACAATATCGCGCTGCCCGCGCCGTCCCTCTACGGACAGTTTCGCAATCTCACCGACGTCAACCAGGTGCTCACGGCGTTTTTGCACATCGGTTTCGATCACGTGGAAGAGGTTGCCCGGGGCGCCGAGCTCGTGTCCAGCCTCACAAAATATGAGATGGAAAGCGATCCGAATTTGCCAAAACCGTTGATCTCTTCGGCTTGTCCGGCTGCCGTGCGGCTGATCTGTCAGCGATTTCCCAAATTGATCCCCAATATTTCCAAGGTCAGCGCACCTTTCGAAATCGTGGCGATCCTGGCGCGCAAAGAGGCGGTGGAACGGACGGGGCTTTCGCCGGAAAAAATCGGCGTATTCTTTATCACTCCCTGTCCTGCCAAGGTGAGCGCAGGACGAAATCCTGCCGGACTGGAAGCTCCCGTCGTGGACGGATTTTTTGCGATTTCCGATATCTATAAGCGCCTGATCAATGCGATGAAAACCACCGAGGAGCCTCAGAAGCTGGCTCATTCGGGCCTGATCGGCGTAGGCTGGGCTCACTGCGGCGGAGAATCCAATGCCGTTTTCCAAGGGCAGCACCTGGCTGTGGACGGTATCGACAACATCATCGAGGTGTTGGAGGATCTGGAGGACGGCTTGCTGCCTCAGATCGATTTTTTGGAGCTCAACGCCTGCAATCAGGGCTGCGTGGGCGGCTGTCTCACAGTGGAGAACCCTTACGTGGCACAAACCCGAATCAAGCAGTTGATCCAGCACATGCCCATCAGCATGAACAAGGTCTCTCTGGATCCGGGCCCGCCGGTCTATATGTTCGACGACAAGCCGCTGGAGGCCTTGCCGGTGAACGTGCTGGACGAAGACATTGAGGTCGCAATGCAGAAGTATGCCCAGATCGAAGCGCTGGTGGAAACGCTGCCGGGGCTCGACTGTGGAAGCTGCGGCGCTCCCACCTGCAAAACGCTGGCCGAGGACATCGTCCAGGGGCTGGCATCGGAAGACGACTGCATTTTCCGTATGCGGGAGCGGATGCAATATCTGATGGGCATGGGCGATGCGGATGAGTATCTACCTCTTCCGTTCCGGCGGCGGGACGAAGAGGCAGAGCAAGCAGAACAAGAAAGGAACGAATCATGACAGTAGCCGAAGTAGCGAAACAACTGAATCTGACCTGCCACGTGGCCGCCGATGGAAAGCGGGAAGTGGAAGGCGGATATGTGGGCGATCTGCTCAGCTGGGTCATCGGCCGGGCGGGACAGGG
>DPKU01000184.1 GCA_003542355.1 Clostridiales bacterium
ACGCCTTCATCATTCTCGACGAGGCGCAGAACACCGCGTCGGAACAGATGAAGATGTTCCTGACCCGGATGGGCTTTGGTTCAAAGGTGATCGTTACCGGTGACATTACGCAAATCGATCTTCCCCGGGGCCGTCGTTCCGGCCTGATCGATGCCATGAATGTACTTAAGGATGTAGAAGGAATCGCCTTCTCCATGCTGACGGACAGCGATGTGGTACGGCATCCGCTGGTCCGGCGGATCGTCAACGCGTACGACCGTTATCTGAAAAAACACCCGGAATGGAACGAGGAATAGCATGTTCATTTACTTTGATACCGATTCGGCGCCTGCGCCGGAAATCGCAGACCGTATGCAGCAAGCTGCTGTGTTGTGCGCCCGGGAGGAAGACCTGGATCCTGTCAGATTGTCGCTGAGCGTCACCTTTGTGGATGCTGAGGAAATTCGCCGCCTGAACCGGGAATACCGGCGGGTGGACGAGGTGACTGATGTCCTTTCTTTCCCCCAGTTTGACGATATCTCCAATTTGCCCGACAGCGAAGAGATCAATTTGGGCGATGTCGTGATCTGCCAGGATGTAGCCGAGCTGCAAGCTCTGGAATATGGGCATTCTCTTCAGCGGGAGCTTATTTATCTATTCACTCACAGCATATTCCACTTGCTGGGCTACGATCATTTGCAGGAAGAAGAGAAACAGAAGATGCGGGCGAAAGAAGAAGCGGTCCTGGCGAAAATGGATCTTTCCCGCGATGATACAGGAGGCGATATCCTTGGATGACAAATCGTTGTTCCTGCTGGCAGAAGATGCGCTGCAGAACGCTTACGCACCCTATTCCGATTTTCTGGTCGGCGCAGCGCTGCTGACGAAAAGCGGGGAAGTCTATACCGGCGTCAACGTGGAAAATTCCTCTTTCGGCGCCACCATATGCGCAGAGCGGACCGCTTTTGTGAAAGCGATCTCAGAGGGTCATCGGGACTTCGAGACCATCGCCATCGCCAGCAGCGGCGGCAAAGCTTGGCCCTGCGGGATCTGCCGTCAGTTTATGTACGAATTCGGGGATGAACTGACCGTGGTCACCGGGCCGGACAAAGACCACCTGGAAAAGCATGATATCAAAGAACTGTTGTTGGAGGGTTTCCGATTATGAAAACCGGATTTATAGGGATCGTGGGAAGACCGAACGTGGGAAAATCCACGCTTCTCAACGCCATATTGGGCGAGAAGATCGCCATTACTACCGATAAGCCGCAGACGACCCGAAATACGATCCGTGGGATCTTTACCCGGGACGAAGGGGATAACGAAGAGGCAGGCTGTCAGATGATCTTTATCGATACGCCAGGCATCCATAAGCCGAAAAACAAACTGGGCAGCTTCATGACGGAGGCTGCGACCAATACGCTTCGAGAAGTAGACGTAATACTGTTTCTTGTCGACGATGAGTATGCAGGCTCCGGGTCGGGCGATGACTACATATTGGAACTGCTGAAGCAGAACAGCACCCATAAGATCCTGGTGATCAACAAGATCGACAAGATGGGACCGGAAGCTTTCCGGCGAACCTACGAAACGTACGAGGCGATGAATATTTTCGACGCCATCATCGGCACCCAGGCCAAACTGGGCCACAACGTGGACGTCCTCCTGGAGGCCATCGAGGATATGCTGGTGGAAGGACCGATGTATTTCCCTGCAGATATGATCACGGATTATCCGGAGCGGTTCCTTGTAAGCGAGATCATTCGCGAAAAAGTGCTGATGTACCTGAACGACGAGGTCCCTCACGGCGTGGCCATTGAGATCGAGATGTACGAGGAAAAGCCGCAAATCACCAACATCGGTGCCGTCATCTTCTGCGAAAAGAAGTCCCACAAAGGGATCTTGATCGGAAAAGAAGGAAAGAAACTCAAAGGGATCGGAAAGAGCGCGCGCCTGGAGCTCGAAGGACTTCTGGGTACGAAGGTCTATCTGGAATTGTGGGTCAAGGTTCGGGAAAACTGGCGCGACAGCCAAACAGATCTCAGCAATTTCGGATACAAAGGATAGCGATGTACACGGAAACCCCGGCTGTGGTGATGCGGCAGATCAAAACGGTAAATGGCCGGCGCATGATCGTGCTGTTTTCCAGAAAATACGGAAAGATCAGTGCCGGCACATCCATCAGCGAATCCGGAAAAAACAAGTCGGCCCTGGCGCTTCGGCCGTATACCTATGGCCGTTACGAACTGTCGAAAGTGAAGGACAATTTCTATATCAACGGCGCAGAGGTCCTTCGCAGTTATTACCGGATCGGAGAAGATGTAGATAAATATCTCCAAGCCTCCTACGTGCTGGAATTTACAGATAAACTGCTGCCCGAAGGAGAACCGGCGGAAGCGCTGTTCGATCTTCTTACGGAATTCCTGTCGATGATGGAGGAACGGAAGCAAGCCTACGGAACACTGGTGCTGGGTTATTTGTGTCAGGCGATCGCATGGTCTGGCAGTGCGCCCGATCTGGGCGTCTGCTCCGGATGCAAGGACGCGGAAGTGAAGTATTTTTCCGTGAAGGACGGCGGACTGCTGTGCGAGGATTGCGCCGGAAAAGCAGTACAGGATCGAAGATTGATATTTCCGGTGACAGTGGATATAATCGACGTATTCAACTATTTGCTGGAGAGTCCGCTCAAGAGCCTTCATGCGTTGGCGCTGCGGGAAGATTTAGAGAAAAAAGTCAGAAATATCCTCAGAAGCTATATTGCGTATCACCTGGGGATCGAGGAATTAAAGAGCGAGTCACTGATCGTTTAGCATGTTGTAAGGACATTGGAAAGAAAGGGGATTATGATGGAAATTTCACTGGAAAAAATCGAGCTGGTCAAAGACCGGACCGGCGTAGGGTACAAAGAAGCCAAAGAAGCTCTTGAGAAAACGGAGGGCAATGTAGTCGATGCGATCATTCTGATCGAGGAAAATATCGACGAAGCAGGAAAGAGTAAAATGGGTGCGCAAGGGGCTGACATGATCGATGCGATCAAAGAAGCGATCCGGAAAGGAAACGTCAGCAAGATCACCATCAAGAAAAAGGATGGAGAAGTCCTGTTGAATCTTCCCGTAAGCATTGGCATCATAGGGACCGTGCTGTTCCCATGGGCGGCAGTGGGCGCTACCATCGCGGCCTTCGGCACAAAATGTACCATTGAATTGATAAAGGATGACGGCGAGGTCGTCAACATCTCCGACAAGGCTTCCGACACGTTTGACACGGTCGTGAGCAAAGGCAGCGTGATCGTTGACGAAATGAAGGACAAGAGCGAAGATTTCGTGGACGTGGCCAAGGAAAAGGGCCAGGTCGCCTGGACTGCCGCAAAGGAAAAGGGTGCAGACGTCGTGGAGTCCGTAAAGGACAAGGCGGCGGAGCATAAGAGAAAAGCAGCCCGCCAGGAAGATCTGGACGGTTTCTGCGACTTTGATCTGAGCGATGTGGAGGATGTGGTGGAAACCGTAGCCGAAAACGTAGAAGATAAGGCGGAAGCAGTGGCAAAAGCCGCAGAAAAAAAAGCGGAGGCCGCAGCAGACAAGCTGGAAGAAGTGATTGAAAGCGTAACGGACAAAAAATAAAATTTAAAAAAATAGGAGATCGCATACATATGAAACAAGAATTCTCGATGGAAACCATTGTCGCACTGGCAAAAGGGAGGGGCTTTGTCTATCCCGGCTCAGAAATATACGGAGGATTGGCAAACTCCTGGGATTACGGTCCCGTCGGCGTGGAGTTGAAAAACAACATCAAAAGGGCCTGGTGGAAAAAATTTGTACAGGAATCTGAATATAATGTGGGTTTGGATGCAGCCATTCTGATGAACCCGCAAACCTGGGTGGCTTCCGGCCACGTAGGCGGGTTTTCGGACCCGCTGATCGATTGCAAGGCGTGCAAGGCCAGATTTCGAGCAGACAAGCTGGTGGAGGATCACGCAAGGACCGCTGGTGCGGCAATCGAAGGGCTGGACGGATGGAGCCATCCCCAGTTGGAAGAATATATCCAGGAGCATGGGATCTCCTGTCCGGAGTGCGGAAAATCTGATTTTACGGGAATTCGTCAATTCAATTTGATGTTCAAGACTTTCCAGGGTGTCACAGAGGACTCAAAAGCAGAGCTTTATCTGCGTCCCGAGACAGCCCAGGGCATATTTGTGAATTTTAAAAATGTGCAGCGTACAACGCGCAAAAAGGTTCCTTTCGGGATCGCCCAGATCGGAAAATCCTTCCGCAACGAGATCACCCCGGGCAATTTCATTTTCCGCATCCGGGAATTTGAGCAAATGGAACTGGAGTTCTTCTGTGAACCGGGGACCGATTTGGAATGGTTCAAATATTGGAAGGATTTCTGCTATCAGTTCCTGATGGATCTGGGCATGAAGCCCGAGCTTCTGCGCTTGCGGGACCATACAAAGGAAGAATTGTCCCACTACAGCAATGCCACCACGGATTTCGAATTCATGTTCCCCTTCGGATGGGGCGAACTCTGGGGCGTCGCTGACCGGACCGATTTCGATCTGAAGCAGCACCAGGAGCACTCCGGTCAGAACATGGAGTATACCGATCCTGTTACAAACGAAAAGTACATCCCCTACTGCATCGAGCCATCCCTGGGCGCTGACCGGGTGACACTGGCGTTCCTGTGCAATGCGTATCACGAGGAGACCGTGGCGGATGTAAACGGCAAGGAAGATACCCGCGTGGTGATGAAATTCCATCCGGCGCTGGCGCCATTCAAGGCGGCCGTATTGCCGCTCACGAAGAAGCAGGCCGACCAGGCAGCAGAGCTTCGGGCAGAGCTCGCTAAACACTTCGCTGTCGATTTCGATATTCCCGGAAGCATCGGCAAGCGTTACCGTCGTCAGGATGAGATCGGAACCCCGTTCTGCATCACAGTGGACTTCGATACCGAAGAAGACGGCAGTGCGACGATACGGGATCGGGATACGATGGAACAGATCCGCCTGCCTTTGGATAAAATCAAAGACTACATCCTGGCGCAGACACAGTTTTAGAAGAAGAAAAGGAGAAAGATACTATGAAATACGTCTATCAATTTAAAGAAGGCAAAGGCAGTATGAAAGAGCTTCTGGGCGGAAAGGGCGCCAACCTGGCAGAAATGACCAATTTGGGCATGCCGGTTCCGAGAGGGTTCACGATCACAACAGAAGCCTGTACGCAATATTACAAAGACGGACAAAAGATCTCTTCGGAAATCCAATCGGAGATCATGGAATATATAAAAAAGCTGGAAGCGGAAACCGGAAAGAAATTCGGCGATGCGCAGAACCCTCTGCTGGTGTCGGTCCGTTCCGGTGCCAGGGCGTCCATGCCCGGCATGATGGATACCATCCTGAACCTGGGCCTGAACGAGCAGGTGGTGGAAACGCTGATCAAGAAGACGGAAAATGCAAGGTTTGCCTATGATTCTTACCGTCGCTTCATCCAGATGTATTCCGATGTGGTCAAAGAGACGGGCAAGGAGCATTTCGAAGAGCTCATCGATAAAATGAAGGCCAAAAGAAGCGTCAAGCTGGATACGGATCTGGATGCCGCTGACCTGCAGGAGCTGGCAGAGCAATTCAAGGGCATATACAAGGAAAAGGTCGGACAGGAATTCCCCACAGATCCCTTGGAGCAGCTGATGGGCGCCATCGATGCGGTCTTCCGTTCCTGGAACAACCCCAGAGCCATCTATTACAGACGTATCAATGATATTCCTTCCTCCTGGGGCACTGCCGTCAACGTGCAGGAAATGGTCTTCGGCAACACCGGCGACACATCCGGGACCGGCGTAGCTTTTTCCAGAAGTCCGGCGACCGGCGAAAAGCAGCTCTACGGTGAGTTTTTGATGAACGCCCAGGGCGAAGACGTGGTGGCCGGCAT
>DPKU01000183.1 GCA_003542355.1 Clostridiales bacterium
TGGCCCAATTCAACGAGTGGCATTACGAAAGCGAACTGGATTGGAATTTACTGGATTTCCCCATGCACAGAAAGTACAAGCATTATATCAAAATGCTGAATCACTTTTATCTGATGCATTCGCCACTGTGGGAAATCGAAAACAGCTGGTCCGGCTTCGAGTGGCTGCAAGCATCGGATCAGGATAGCAATGTCATCGTATATATCAGGAGAGACCGAAGCGGAAATGAATTGATTTGTGTCGCCAATTTTTCAGCCGAAGAGCGAAGAGCTTATCGTTTCGGCGTTGCGAACAAAGGTCCATACAAAACGGTATTCCAATCGGACTTGACGGAATTCGGCGGACAGGGCAGCCTTATAACGAGCATTCGGACGGATCGCTTGGAATCGAACGGCAAAGAGTATTCTCTTTGCCTCACGATTCCGCCGCTCACGTTTTTGGTCCTGTCAGAAGCTTCTGCAGATCGTTTTATGGAAGGGAGGTCAACATGAGTTTTATCAAGAAAAAAGATATGGTAGCCATGCTGTTGGCGGGAGGCCAGGGCAGCCGCTTGGGCGTACTGACCAAGGACGTGGCCAAACCAGCGGTCCCCTTTGGCGGCAAATACCGGATCATCGATTTCCCGCTTTCCAACTGCATCAACTCCGACATCGACACCATCGGCGTGCTCACGCAATATCAGCCCATGGAACTGAACGCTTACATCGGAAACGGACAACCCTGGGATCTGGATCGAATGTATGGCGGAGCACGGATCCTCCCGCCTTATGTCAGGGGGAAAGAAGGGGAATGGTACAAAGGGACCGCCAATGCGATTTACCAGAACATTCCTTATCTCGAGCAATATTCTCCAAACTATGTGATCATTCTATCCGGAGATCACGTTTACAAGATGAATTATCGCTGGATGCTGGATCATCATATCAAAAAAGATGCAGATTGCACCATTGCCGTGATCGAAGTCCCCATCGAAGAAGCGAGCCGGTTTGGGGTCATGAACACCAATGAAAACCTACGCATCACGGAATTTGAAGAAAAGCCTGCCGAACCGAAAAGCAACCTGGCGTCCATGGGTGTATATATTTTTAATTGGCCGACACTGAAGGAGTATCTGATACGGGACGAAGAAGACCCGAAATCTAGCAAGGATTTCGGCAAAAATGTGATTCCGGCCATGCTTACGGACAGCAAACGCCTTTATGCATATAAATATTTAGGGTATTGGAAAGATGTCGGGACGATCGAATCTCTGTGGGAAGCCAATATGGATCTGCTCAAAGAAAAAGTATCGCTGGAGCTCTACGATCCCAGATGGAAGATTTATGCGCGCAATGGCAATCTGCCGCCGCAATACATCGGCAGGCACGCAAACATGAAGGAATCTCACGTATCCGAAGGCTGCTCTATCGAAGGGACCGTGGAGAACTCCATTATCTTCCCAAATGTGACGATCAAAAAAGGTGCCGTCGTTCGCCATTCTGTCGTGATGTCATCAACGACGGTGGAAGAAAACGCTGAGGTTCACTATGCCATCATAGCAGAAGGCGTGACAATAGGCGAGGGTGCCGGTATCGGCACAGAACTTGATGAAGCCGCTATACCGGCCATATCTGTCGTTGCAGACCGAGTGAGTATCAGCAGTGGTACGCGCATCGAAGCCGGAACAGTCGTAGACAGGGATCTATAGGAGGTCGTTATGAGTTATATGGGATTGATCTATTCGTATTCCGACAAAGAAAACCTTCGGGAACTCACAAGCACCCGCGCACTGGCGGCGTTGTCCATTGGCGGCAAATACAGGATTATTGACTTCGTACTCTCCAATTTTGTCAATTCCGGAATATTTGAAGTCTCTGTGATCGCTCGTACCAACTATCATTCTCTGATCGAACACCTTGGCTCCGGAGCCGAGTGGGACATGTCAAGAAAGAGGGGCGGCCTTCGCGTTCTGACTCCTTTTGCCAACAAGGAAGCCACTGACAGCGCACATATATACAGAGGCACGATCGATGCGCTTTCTAACCATCTGCACTCCATCAAAAAATCCATGGCAGAATTTGTAGTCTTGACCGGATCGAGAATTCTCTATACTATGGACTACCGGGACATGATACGGGCGCATCAGGACACCGGTGCGGATGTGACCGTAGCCTACACAAATCATATGAACGGAACAAATCGAGTCCCCCAGGGATCTCCGATGATCCACATGGACGAAGAGAAGCAGATCCGGGAAGTGGAAATCGTCAATGAGGAACAGGAAGAGCGGGAAGGCTCCTGGTGCATCGGTGTTTGCGTCATCCGCAAAACACTGCTGGAATCCCTTATTGCAGACGCTATGTCGCATCAGCGTTATGATCTGTATACAGATATTCTGCAAAAGCTATCACCTGCATTGAAGGTCTATGGCTATGAATACAGCGGACATCTGCTGGAAATCAGCACGATCTCAACGTATATGGAAGCCAACAAGGCAATGCTGGATCCGGAGTTTTCGGCCAAAGTGTTTCAAAAGACTGTTTATACGAAAGTCAAAGACAGTGTGCCGGCGCGGTATGGACCAGAGTGCTATGTGGAGAATTCCATGATCGCTGATGGATGTCAGATCATGGGCACTGTAATCAATTCCGTGATTTCCAGAGGTGTTCATATAGATAAGGGTGCCATCGTCAAAGACAGTATTATCATGCAGGATACCGAGATCATGGATCATGCCGTTGTGGAACACTCCATTTTGGACAAGGATGTGATCATACGGGACGGCAGGGAAGTGATCGGTCATCCGTCCTACCCGATCGTCCTTTCGAAGATGTCCATCGTCTAGCGCGATCACAGAGAGGTTTTTATGCCGCACGTATTATATATTGCTTCGGAATGCGTTCCTTACGTGAAAAGCGGCGGTCTTGGGGATGTGCTGGGGACGCTGCCAAAATGTGCCGCTCGGGAAGGTGTCCGGGTATCGGTCCTGATGCCGTTGTATCGGCAGATCGATGAGACCTGGCGAAAAAAAATGACGTTTCTGGGTGCCAAGACCATATTGCTTTCCTGGAGAAAGCAATATGCCGGATTGTATCGATTGCAGAAAGATGGCGTCACATATTATTTTATTGATAATAAGTACTATTTCGACAGGGATTCACTGTACGGTTTTTACGATGACGGAGAGCGGTTTGCCTTTTTCGCAAAGGCTGCTTTGGATCTGCTGCCGATGCTGGATGCTTTCCCGGACGTGTTGCACTGCAACGATTGGCAAACAGCGCTGGTGCCTGTTTACCTGAAAACTGCATATCAATGTCTCAGCCGCTATCGCCCTTTGCGTACAGTGTTTACGATCCACAACATCGAATACCAGGGCAAATTTGATCATGGGATGCTGGGAGATGTTCTGGGCTTGCGTGAGCAGAACAAAAATCTTTTAGACCTTCACGGCTGTATCAATTATATGAAAGGCGCCGTAGTCAGCTGTGACATTCTTACCACGGTCAGCCCGACCTACGCAAAAGAAATCCTCTATCCTTATTTTGGACGGGGATTGGAGCTTGTGATTCGAGAGAACGAATACAAGCTCTACGGGATCCTGAACGGGATCGATACCGAGCTGTACGACCCCGGAACCGATCCTCATTTAACGTCAAATTACGACGTCGGCTCGATGGCCCATAAGATCGACAACAAGAAAGCGCTCTCTGCAGAGTTGGGCCTCTCATTTCATGAGGATACACCGATGTTGGGCATGGTCACCCGATTGGTGCATCACAAAGGCCTTGATCTGGTGATGGGCGTTTTTGATGAAATGATGAAACGGGATCTTACGATGGTGATCCTGGGGACCGGTGATGCGAAATATGAAGACTGGTTTCGCGAAAAGGCCGGGCATTACTCTGGTAAGTTTTCATTTGTGACAGCGTTTTCCGGCCCGCTGGCCAGTCAAATCTATGGTGGAGCAGATTTCTTTCTGATGCCTTCGATCAGTGAGCCCTGCGGCCTGTCTCAAATGATCGCTCTGAACTATGGAACCATTCCCATCGTTCGAAAGACCGGCGGTCTGGCCGATACGATCCAACCTTTTTCGACGGAGACAGGACAGGGAAACGGCGTCACATTCCAAGCGATCAATGCCCACGACATGCTGGATGCAGTGCAGCGCGGGCTTGAATATTACAAAGATACAAATCTTCGAAAACAGCTTATAATCAATGCGTTTGCAAGCGATCACAGCTGGAGGCTTTCTGCCGGAGCGTATATTGCACTCTATCGCCGACTGACCGATGAATGAGCACAAACCAGGAAGGATTATTTATGAATGAAGCATTAACGACTACTGAAATCCGTGAAGCCTTGCGAGACAAGCTTCAACGGCATTTCGGGCGGGATTCCGATACAGCGACGCGTAAGCAGATCTACAGAGCGACCTGCTCGGTTCTGCGGGACATCATGACAGAACAGTGGATGGAACATCACTGCGACGAGCCGGGACACGAAGAAAAAGAAGTGATCTATCTGTCCATGGAATTTCTTCCCGGCACATCGCTTCGGAACAATCTCTTTAACATGGATCTGACTGATATCTTTAAGGATGCTTTGGATCAGCTCGGCTTTGGATTGGAAGAGCTCCAGGATATGGAACCGGACGCAGGACTTGGGAACGGCGGTTTGGGCCGGCTCGCTTCCTGCTATTTGGATGCTTTGGCCACCCAAAGGATCTTCGGTCACGGAATGTCGATATGTTATGAATATGGGATATTCAAGCAGAAGATCGTAGATGGACAGCAAGTGGAGCTGCCCGATGATTGGCTGACCCTTGGCGATGTGTGGCTCGTTCATAAAGATGACGAAGCCGAAGAAGTTCGATTTGGCGGCAAGCTGGAAGAGCGTTGGACCTCCGAAGGAAAACTGAAGGTGATCCATAAAGAATACACCACCGTTGTGGCGCTTCCCCGGGATATGCTGATCACAGGGTATGACAGTCCGCTGCTCAATACGCTGCGCCTTTGGGAATCCACTTCACCCATTACGATCGATATGAAACTCTTTGCCGAAGGGAAATACCTGCAGTCCATGGAGGAAAAACACATGGCAGAGGTGATTTCCAAGATCCTTTATCCGGAGGACGCCCATCGGGAAGGGAAGCTGCTGCGCATGAAACAGCAGTATTTCTTTATTTCCGCATCGATGCAGTATCTCGTCAAAAAGCACTTCAGACAGTACGGCACCCTGGATAATTTTCAGGACAAGCTGGCGATCCATATCAACGATACCCATCCCACCATGGCGATCCCCGAACTGATACGAATCTTCGTGGACGATTACGGAATGGATTGGGATGATGCGTGGAATAAGGTCCGTCAATGTATTTCCTATACGAATCATACCGTCATGCCCGAGGCGCTGGAATGCTGGCCCGAAGAGCTGTTCAGGGAAACGTTGCCCAGACTGCATTCTCTGATTCTGGAGATCAACCGCCGTCAGCATGTCCGTCTGATGAAAAATTTCCCCAATCAAGAAGTATTGCACAACGAAATGGCTATTCTTGCCCAGGGGCAGATCCGGATGGCGAACCTTTGCGTGGAATCGGCGCATACAGTCAACGGCGTGTCGGAATTGCACAGTAAGATCATTCGCAGCCAGCTGTTCCCGGGCTTTGCAAGGGAAACGCCGGAATTGTTCACAAGCGTCACCAACGGAATCGCTTATCGCCGGTGGCTGTGTCAGGCGAATCCGTCGCTTTGCGCATTGATCGAAGAACTGATCGGGCCCGGTTTTCGAAAGGATGCCGCCGAACTGGAACAGCTTCGTAAGTATGCAAATGACGGCAATGTTCTATGCCGATTGGATGAGATCAAGAAAACCAATAAAATGGATCTGGCTGACTACGTAAAGGAGACCATGGATATCCGTTTGGACAGCGATTCGATTTTCGACGTCCAGGTGAAAAGACTGCATGAATACAAAAGACAGTTGATGAATCTGATTCATATACTGCACTTGTATCTCCGTATCAAGGAGGACCCAAACGCGGACATCCATCCAAGAACCTTTATTTTTGCCGCAAAATCCGCTGCCGGTTACTTTATGGCAAAGGAAATCATACGACTTGCCAACAGTATTTCCAAAATGCTGGAAAAAGATCCTGCTGTGAGAGATCGGCTCAAAGTCGTATTTCTGGAGAACTATTCAGTATCCTTGTCTGAGCGGATCATGCCGGCTGCAGAAGTGTCCGAACAGATCTCTCTGGCGGGAAAGGAAGCCTCCGGGACCGGCAACATGAAGCTGATGATCAACGGAGCCCTGACCATCGGGACCCTGGACGGGGCAAACGTAGAGATCCATCGGCAGGTGGGGGATGAGAATATGTTTCTCTTCGGTATGCGCGTTGAAGAAGTGGAAGCTTTGACGTGCAGCGGATCATACAGCCCCTGGAATCTGATGCATTCCGATCCCGATCTATCCGCCATCCTTCGACTTCTGGCGGGAAAAATCGATGGATCCAGGTTTACAGAGGTGTTCCATTCCCTCACAGCGGGAGATCATAAAAACTCAGATGCCTACTACATCCTTCAGGATTTTGCGTCATATAAAGATGCGCAGAATAAGATCGACGAAGCGTACCGGGATCGAAATCGCTGGAACCGTATGTCTCTGAACAATATCGCCGGTGCGGGTTTGTTTTCTGCTGATCGGGCCGTTCTGGAATATGCAGAAAGGATCTGGCATGTAGAACCTATGGTCAATGGAGGCTTCGATGCTGGTTTATGATCCCTCCGTTCCGATGCATAAAATGCCGCCGGGAGCGGCAGTTCCTTCGGAAATGATCGATTTTAACGTACTGCTTCCGCACGATTACGATGCATTCTATCCGATCTACTTTATGATCCAAAAGGACGGGGAACTGTGGTGCGAACATCGATGCGAGGAGGTTGAACGTACGAAAGAGGGAGCAAAGCGCATCGGTACTTCTTGGGAGGCGCCGGTGGAAGGGCTGTACTTTTATAAGTTCTGCACGAAAAAAGCAGATGGTACAGTCATCGACGAAACACCAGTCTTTCAGCAAACGGTTTACAAGAACAGTTTTATGACACCTGCATGGCTTCGCGGGGCGATCATGTATCAGATCTTTCCCGACCGGTTCAGGCGTTCCGGGAAAACGCCGCTGCCGGAACAGAAAAAAAACTGGATACTCAGAGAAAACTGGGGCGAGGATCCGGTTGCCGGGCCTGACGAAAGCGGAATCGTTCGAAACAACGATTTCTTTGGGGGTGATCTGAAAGGAATCGAAGAAGCGCTGCCTTATTTTTTAGAGCTTGGCGTAAGTGTAATCTATTTGAATCCGATTTTCCAAGCCTATTCCAATCATCGTTATGATACGGCAGACTATGAAACGATCGATCCGCTGCTCGGAACAGAAGAGGATTTTACGCAGTTGTGCAGGAGTGCCAAAGAACGGGGCATTCGCATCGTGCTGGACGGCGTATTCAATCACACGGGCAGCCACAGCCGGTATTTCAACAAGGACGGTGCTTTTGACAGTCTTGGGGCCTATCAAAACAAAGCGTCACAATTCTATAACTGGTACTCCTTTACTTCCTGGCCGGATGATTACGCCTGCTGGTGGGGCATCGACACGCTTCCGAATCTGCAGGAAGAAAACCCGGAAGTGCTGGATTTTATGATCCGCAATGAGAATTCCGTAGTCGCACGATGGCTCCGTGCCGGCGCTTCCGGCTTCCGGCTGGATGTGGCGGACGAATTGCCGGATGGATTTCTGGATGCGCTGCGCATCCGGGTCAAGGAGATCGATCCGGAAGCTTGTATCATCGGCGAAGTCTGGGAGGACGCCTCCAACAAGATCTCATACAGTGCGCGGCGGAGATATCTGATCGGCGATCAACTGGATACTGTGATGAACTATCCCTTAAAGGATGGCATCCTGAATTTTCTGACCGGCGCCGAAAGTGGTATTCAGTTTGCCGGTCGGATCACGGCGCTGCGGGAGCATTATCCCAAGCCCGCCTTTATGACTCTGATGAACATCCTGGGGACCCACGATACTCCAAGACTCCGAACCGTACTGACCGGAGACAACACAGATAACGAAGGCAAAGAAAGACTGTTTTCGGCGTTGATGATCTGGGCTTTTATGCCTGGAATGGCAAGTATTTATTATGGCGACGAGATCGGTATGGAAGGCGGCGCAGACCCGATGAACCGCCGCTGCTTTCAACCTTCGCAGGCCGATGCGGAAATCAAAACGTACTATAAAAATCTCCTGACGTTTCGTCAGGAGATCGTAGCGTTGAAGAATATGGAACTGACTGCGATTCAAGGGGAGGATACGTTTTTCGGATTTTCCAGGGAAAGCGACAGGGAAGAGGTGCGTATCTTGATTCACCGGGGTGCATCCGTTCTGGAAAAAACCTGTGGTCGTATGCCTGATAAAATACTGAAGAGTGGAGCGGTATCCGTCAATGAGGGGAAGGTCCGCATGGATGGCCCATGCTGTGCTGCGCTATATTTTCGAAAGGTATGATGCCCGGGCGAAGCAAGTACATGCAAAGGATTGCGCGACGACCTGAAGCAGATATTGCGCTTCCTTTAAATCTCCTCTGCCGGGAAATGCTTCTCCGGAATAGACCGTGCTGACAGCTTGTTCCACAGCGTCACAAAAGCGATCGTAGGAGACGTCCGGGGCATTGACTTCCAATGCCAGGTGGATGAGTTTGGTGATGTCGTCCATACGGTATACGTTTTTCAAGATACAGACTGCGAACAGCGATGCCACGGAAAGACGGTCATAGCGCTTGTTGACCGGAGGTTCGATCACTTGCAGCTTGACGTAATTGTTGACCATGGTTTTGGTCATTATTTTCTTTCCTTCATTATAAAAAGAATCGCCCAGCCACTTTTCCAGCAAGGACAAAACCTGTTCCAAATAGAGATCGATGTCCGGCAATTCAGCCCATCGGGGCAGTCGGATGCTGCAGTTTTCTTTCATTACTTTCTCCCATTTGCTGATGAATTCATGAAGTGATGGTACCACAGAAGCGCCAGGCGGTCAATCGTTGACATCGTTATACTGTCCTGTTAATATGGTTTTAAAAACTACATGTTATCACATGAAATACGACACAATTGGATTGAGACGCAGGAGGAAACACTT
>DPKU01000033.1 GCA_003542355.1 Clostridiales bacterium
TGCGGCTCAGGAATGGCCACCACCGCTGCGATCGGCGGCATGATGATCCCTCAGATGAAAGATAAAGGCTATAAAGTGCCCTATGCAGCCACGCTGGTGTGCTTTGGCGGGACCGTGGGCCCGATCATTCCACCCAGTCTGTCCTTTGTGCTCTACGGCGCAACGACAAAGGTTCCGGTACCCACACTGTTTTTGGCCGGTATCCTTCCGGGGATCCTGATCGGCATTGGCTTTCTTGTAACGAACTACGTGATGTGCCGGTCTATGGGCCAGGATCTGGCCATTCGTACCACAGCTGAAAAAGTAAATATCATGGAAGCGATGCAGGTAAGAGGCAAACTGGTATGGAAGACCTTCCGGGAAGGTTTCTGGGCTTTGCTGTCTCCTGTCATCATCCTGGGCGGCATCTATTCCGGCATATTCACGCCTACTGAGGCAGCTTGTATCTCTGTGGTCTATTCCCTCTTCGTAAGCGTATTTGTGTATAAAGAACTGGATATGAAGGGCGTGTACAAAACCTTTCTGGCCGCTTCGGTCATCAATGGTGTCACATCGTTCCTCCTGGGTTACTCTACCGTCTTTTCCACCTTTATGACGTTCGAAAGAGTTCCTCAGGCGATCTCCGAATTTCTTATGACTGTCACAGAAAGTCCTGTGGTGCTCCTGCTGATCATCAATGCGATCCTGCTTGTCGTCGGCTGTTTTCTGGATACCGTACCGGCGATCATCGTCATGGCGCCTATGCTGCTGCCTACGATCACGCATTTCGGCATCAGCCCGGTGCACTTCGGGGTGATCATGGCCGTCAATCTGGCTTTCGGTCTGTGCACACCTCCTTACGGATGCAATCTGTTCGTCGGCGCCGCAGTGGCAAAGATCAGCATGGAGAGCATGTTCAAATACATTATTCCATTTTTTATCGTATCCATCGTGTTGCTGATGATCATCACCTATGTTCCGGCCATCTCACTGTTTTTCATCAATTAGATAATGCGCCAAAGGTCCCTTATTTGAAAGGGGCCTTTTTTTATGCGGACTTTCAAAGGAAATGAACTACAAAGTATCGCGGAAACAGGGTATAATAGGGACGAGAATGCACCTATCGCAACCATACAGGAGGAACTGACATGATTGATCTGACCATCCACGCCAAAGGACTGGAAAGCAATATACGCAAAGCCCGGGAAAACAATATCATCATTCCCACAATCGCTCAGATGCGCGATCCGGGGAAGATCCCCCAATCCATCGTGGAAAAACTGAAAGACGTGGACCTTTGGGATGTCAATCCCCTGAATCTGTTCCGCATCACCTGGAAAAACGAGCCGAAAGAAAAAGGGGGACAGTTTCAAAAAGTCCCCAACTATATTGAACTGCCTTCGGTGCTGACCGGCGTTCCCTGCCGGATCTTTGCCATGGTAGGCAAATGGTTTCCCACGGGCTGTCATAAAGTCGGCGCATCCTTCGGCTGCCTGGCGCCCAGACTGCTGACCGGTCAGTTCGATGCAGATTACCACAAAGCCGCCTGGCCTTCCACCGGGAACTACTGCCGTGGAGGTGCCTTCAATTCCAAGTTGCTGGCTTGTCATTCCATCGCCATCCTTCCCGAAGGCATGTCCAAAGAACGCTTTGAATGGCTTCAAACCATCGCTGGTGAAGTGATCGCCACCCCGGGCAGTGAATCCAACGTCAAGGAGATCTTTGACAAATCATGGGAATTGAAACAGCGGGCAGACGTGATGGTGTTCAATCAGTTCGAAGAAATGGGCAACGCCTTGTGGCACTATAACGTCACCGGCACAGCCATGGCCGATGTATACGAAGACCTCAAACAGCCAGGCAACCGCTTTGCCGGCGCCTGCTTCACGTCCGGATCAGCCGGGACCATGAGTGCCGGTGATTACCTGAAGGACGTTTATCCCACACTGAAGCTGGCTGTGGGCGAGGCGCTCCAGTGCCCCACCATTCTGTCCAACGGCTTCGGAAGCCATCGGATCGAAGGCATCGGAGACAAACATATCCCTTGGATCCACAACGTAAAAAACACGGATATGGTGATCGATATCGATGACGAAGATTCCCAGAGACTGCTCCGGCTGTTCAACACAAACCCGGGCAAACGCTATCTGAAAGAAGAACTGAGGCTGGAAGACGAGCAGATCGAAGCGCTTTCGCTGATGGGCATTTCGGGCATTGCAAATCTGCTGTGCTGTATCAAAATGGCCAAATATTACGAGCTGACCGAAGAAGATGTGATCGGCACTGTCCTAACAGACTCCGCAGATATGTATCGCTCCAGGATCGAAGAACTGGACGAGCTGCACGGCGCTTACGATCTGCAGGAAGCCGCACTGGATCATCAACTTCATATGCAGGGCCTGCGCACAGACAATATGGCAGAACTCACATATGCAGACCGCAAGCGGATTCACAACCTCAAATACTACACCTGGGTGGAACAGCAAGGAAGAGATGTGGATGAACTGAATGCACTGTGGTACGATCCGGAAAATACATGGGAAGCTGTTCATGCCCAGGCAAAGGAACTGGATGCGCTGGCCGAAGCATTCAACGAAGCGACGGGACTTCTGGAAGCTTGATGAAAAACAGACAGGAACAAAGGACGGCAGCAATTACCCATCGTGTCAGAGAAACGCTGTCGCTGCTCCGCACTTCTGACATACCTGGCAAGCAGGCGGTCAGAGCAGAAGCGCTTCTGAAAAAGCTGGAAGAGCAGTTGATCACCGTAGCGGTGATCGGACAGTTCAAGCGAGGAAAAAGCGCTCTGGTCAATGCGCTGCTGGGGGAAGAGCTTCTACCGGTGGGTATCGTACCGGTCACATCTGCTGTCACCGAGATCCGTTACGGCACGCCACGCGCCGCCGTTCGGTTTCAAAACGGCCTGATACGCCCTACGGAAATCGATCAGCTGGCCAAGTACATCAACGAACAGGAAAACCCGGACAATCATCTGGGCGTATCCTCGGTCCGGATCTTCTCCACCTCCCCTTTTCTGCAGGAAGGTCTCACCTTTGTGGACACACCTGGTGTAGGATCCTTCCATAAACACAACTCTGATGCCGCATACGCTTTTGTCCGGGAAAGCGATGCAGTGATCTTTATGCTGTCGGTGGATACGCCCATCAACGAGATCGAGATCGAATTTCTTAAAAACACCCGGATGTTTGCCGGAAAGTTCTTCTTTGTGGTGAATAAGATCGACACCATCGATGACAAGGAGCTGGAAACCTATCTGGACTATTGCAGAAACCTGCTGCGCAGGCTCATGGATACGGAGGACGTGACCCTCTTTCCCCTCAGTGCAAAGACCGGCGCCGGCGTGGAGAGGCTGAAGGAAAAGCTGCTGCAGGAATGCGAGACCGGCATCCGTGAGATCCTATGCGAATCTTCCAGATTGAAGCTTCGGGATATCGTGATCGAAGCTTTGGCTCAAATCGAGTTGTATTGGAAAGTTCTGTTGATGCCTCCTGTGATCCTGGCAAGAACGCTGAAGCAAATGAACGAAACGTTGGACGATTTTCGGCTGCAAGCGGAGGAAACGATTCGGGTGCTGCAGGCCGACCAAAAGGTGATCGTCCCGGGCTTGGAAGAAATGCTGGACGCACGGACCAACGAATTCAAATTGGCCCTGACCAAAGCTGTCACAGACATTTTCGGGATGGATTACCACTATGAGATCACAGATTTGGAGCTTCCAGACCAGGCAAAAAACAACTTCGAAATGCCCTTGGCCGAAGAGCTGGGAAGGCGGTATATCCAAACGGCCGAAGGACTGTGCGACGACTTGCAAACAACGCTCAATCGGGTGTTGCTGTACCGAAATGACAGCACCGTGGAAGTCGTTACACGCATTTATGAATTGAATCGCATGACCCGGCAACTCCGGAGGACCAGGGATTCCCTGGAGAAGAAGGAAGAATTATGAAGCACTTGCGCATTACTCAAGACTTTTGGACACTGTTCCCGGAAGCCCGCATCGCAGTGGTATGCCTTACAGGGATCCGCAATACCGGCTCTTCTGCGGAGCTTTCAGAAGGGCTCCGATGTGCCAACGAAAAAGCGGCTCAATATCTGGGGAAAGAAGTATTCAGCGAAAACCCGGCTGTAGCTGTCTGGCGGGAAGCGTATCGGCAGTTCAAGACAAAAAAAGGCGTCCGGAGCTCTATCGAAAACCTGCTGAAACGCGTAGAAAAGGGGAATCCGGTAAGTGCGATCAACCCGTTGGTCGATCTGTACAATACGATTTCTCTGGAATATGGCCTCCCCTGCGGAGGAGAAGACATCGATACGCTTCAGGGAGATCTCCTTCTGACGCTGGCCGATGGAGGGGAATCTTTCCTGGCCCTGGGCGATGAAATTGAAGACCCCGCCCTGCCCGGCGAGGTGGTCTACAAGGACGAGTTGGGCATCGTCTGCCGATGCTGGAACTGGAGGGACGGCATCCGCACCATGCTCACGGAACAGACCTCCAATGCCCTGCTGGTCATGGAATCCGTTGATCCCGCCCGCCACGAAGTGCTAAAGGAAGCGGCGGAGCAGATGTCGGAACGCGCAGTAAAGCATTTGGGCGGGGAAAGCCGCATGATGATCCTGAATCAAAGCAACAGCGTGTTTCCTCTTCTTTAATCATTTCATCATTGGTGGAATCAAAAACCGCGCCTCTCGGCGCGGTTTTTATGATTGTCTTATATCCGTTCCACTTCGATGCCCGAAGGCTGCCCGTTCAGATCGAAGGAAGGAAGGCCTTCCCGATGCAGGATCTCGTCGGCCAGGGTTTCTTTCCGGATGAACGCGTCGTACACTTCGATGGCTGCGGACACCGCTTCGCTGGGATCCACATAGATGCGGATGCGATCCATCATGTCAAAGTCCTTTTGTTTGCGCATTTGCTGAACTTTAGAGATGAGCTCTCTAGCCAGTCCTTCCACGGCAAGTTCCTCTGTGACCGTGGTATCCAGGATCACACACAGGCCGTTTTCCAATCCAGCTGTGAACCCTTCCTTGGCGGAAACGGCCACATCCACCATTTCCAAAGTGATCTCTGAGGCATCGCCGTTCAAATCCATGGAAAGAGCGCCCTTCTCCGTAAGAACGTCGATCAGTTCCTTCGCGTTCGCCTTGGCAAGCGCAGCTGCAAACGCTTTGATCTTTGCCCCCAACAGCGGTCCGGCTGTCTTGAAGTCCGGCTTGAGACCATAGTTGATATACCGATCCATATCCTTTTCGAATACCACGCTTTTTACGTTCAGCTCTTCCTGGATCAGATCCGACATATAGGAGATCATCTCCTCATATTTCCCATCGATCAAAAGTTCCTGGAGAGGCTGGCGCACTTTGATGCGAGATTTCTCACGGATGCCTCTGGCCATGGTCACGATCTGCCGGACCAGATCCATCCGATCCTCCAGTTCCGTGTCGATCAGCGCGAAATCGCATTGGGGATAGTCGGCAAGATGAACCGACTCCGCGCCCGTCAGCTGGATATAGAGTTCATCGGAAATAAACGGCGCAAAGGGAGCGATCAGTCTGGCCACTCCTTCCAGTACTTCGAAAGTCGTAACGTAGACACTCTTCTTGTCGTCGGAAAGCTCATCGGCATAAAAACGTCTGCGTGCCCGCCGAATATACCAGTTTGAAAGATCCTCAGCTACAAAATCCTGGATCTTGCGAACGCTGCGGTTGTGGTCATATGCGTCCATGGCTTCTGTCACTTCCTGGACCAGACGATGATATTTGGACAGGATCCATCGGTCCAGCTCAGGGCGATGCTCCGCCGCCACAAAGCAGGCGGCAGGATCGATCCCGTCATTATTGGCATAGAGCGTAAAGAAATTATAAACGTTTCGGAGGGTTCCGAAGAACTTGCCCTGTACGTCCACCAGTCCGTCTTCGTCGAACTTGGTGGGGAACCACACCGGAGACACGTACAGCAAATACCAACGGGTGGCGTCAGCGCCGTACTTGTCGAAGAGCGAGAAGGGATCCACTGTGTTTCCCTTGGACTTGCTCATCTTCTTGCCTTCTTTGTCCAGTACCAGGTCGTTGACCAGCACGTTCCGATAAGGCGATTGTCCCTTGATAAACGTAGCGATGGCCATGAGCGAATAGAACCAGCCCCGGGTCTGATCAATGCCTTCGCAGACAAAGTCCGCAGGGAACAGTTTATCGTCGAAGATGTCCGCATTTTCAAATGGATAGTGATGCTGGGCGAAGGGCATGGCGCCGCTGTCGAACCAGCAATCCAGGACTTCCGGGATCCGGGTCATGGCTTCCCCGCATTCGGGGCACCGAAGATGCACTTCATCTACGTACGGACGATGCAGCTCGATGGAATCGTCGATGGGCTCAATGGCTTTCTCCGCCAACTCCCGGCGGGATCCGACGGATTCCAGATGACCGCAGGAGCAGCGCCAGATGTTGATCGGTGTGCCCCAATACCGGCTTCTGGAAATGGCCCAGTCCTTAACATCGGCGATCCAGTTGCCGAAGCGTCCTTCTCCGATGAATGGCGGATACCAGTTGGTTCCATCGTTGTTGGCTACCAGCTGATCCCTGAGCTTCGTCATTTCGATGTACCAGGAGGGCTTGGCATAATAAATGAGGGCTGTGCCGCACCGCCAGCAGTGCGGGTAGTTGTGCTCCAGCTTTTCCTTGGCATAGATCTTGTTGTCTGTGGCAAGATATTTGATGATGTCGACGTCCAGGCCTTCTTCCATCACAAAGCGACCCGCCCAGGGCGTCTCGGTATACCGGCCTTCTTCGTCCACCGGATTGGGGACTGGCAGATCGTATTTGCGGCCCGTACGATAATCGTCCTCACCAAATGCAGGCGCCGTATGGACGATGCCTGTGCCGTCTTCCACGGTCACGTAGTCGCCCACCGTCACATAGAACGCCTTTTTGTCCACCTTGATGAACGGCATCAGCTGCTCGTATTCCATGTACTCCAAGTCGCTTCCCTTGACGGTCTCCAGAATGGTGTAGGGGCCGTTGGGGCCCAGGACCTTTTCTGCAAGCGCCTGAGCGACATATAGAAATTCTCCGTTCTGTTCGGCCTTGACATATTCGATCTGAGCGCCTACGGTGAGAGCCACATTGGAGGCCAGTGTCCAGGGAGTTGTTGTCCAGGCAAGAAAATAGGTGTTTACTTCACCCTTCTTCCGAAACCGGCAGGTCAGTGTGTTTGCTTTGACCTCTTTGTAACCTTGCGCGACCTCGTGGGAAGCCAGGCCTGTGCCGCAGCGGGGACAATAAGGAAGGATCTTGTGGCCCTCGTAGATGAGTCCGCCTTTGAAAAATTCTTTCAGCAGCCACCAGACCGATTCGATGTAGTTGTTTTCCAGGGTGATATACGGGTCGTCCAGATCGATGAGATACCCCATCCTCCGCGTCATCTCTCGCCACATTTTTTCATAAGTAAATACGGACTCCCGGCACTTTTTATTGAATTCCCTGATGCCGTAGGCTTCAATGTCCTTTTTGCCGGACATACCCAGCTGCTTCTCCACTTCGATTTCCACAGGAAGACCATGGGTGTCCCAACCGGCTTTCCTGTTGACCTGATACCCTTTCATCGTCTTATATCTGCAGACCGAATCCTTGAGCGTTCTGGCGATCACATGATGGATGCCCGGCTTGCCGTTGGCCGTGGGCGGTCCCTCATAGAATAAAAACGTCGGCCCGCCTTCACGGGTCGAGACGCATTTTTCCAGGAGGTGCTCCGCTTCCCAGGCGTCCGCCTGGGCATTTTGAACATCTGCGATGGGTTTCTCCGATAAATGATTAAACATGTCTGTTTCCTTTATGAGTTGCTTTGTTTACAATGATTGCACAGTTAAATAGTATAATTTAAAGCCCTTCTGCCGTCAAGCCTCAGGAGTGAAGCCTGGAGTGAAGCCGCTCCAACACCTCGTAGATGACAGTGGATTCGTATCCAAGGGCAGCCAGCCGTCTGGCGATGCGGCCGCGGAGCTTGTCCGATATCGCTGCACCGGAATCTTCTCCACTGCGCGCCAGTATGAGTCTGGCCTGATAGATCGCCCGGTCAAATTCCCGTTCATCCGTATCCTGAGAAGCTGCTTCCACAGCAGCCTGAGCCACTGCTGCGTCCACGCCTTTTCGGATGAGTTCCTGCACGATGCGATATTTTCCTTTTCCCTGATGGACGGCTTTCCGCACGTAATTTTCCGCAAATTTTGTATCGTTCAGATATCCAGATGCCTGCATTCGGGATATGGCGTCGTTCGCACTACGAGGATCATGCCCCTTTTGAAGCAATTTTTCCAGCAGTTCGCCTGTAGTGTAATCTCTGCGAGACAAAAAGTCGGCAGCGTGTTCCTCCGCAGGTTTTTGTGGCTGCCCGGCATCCTTGAAATGCCTGATATCAACGTGTTTTGGTGGGTGTGCAGCGCAAAGGGCTGTCCAAAGAGCGTCAGATACCGCCAAGCTGCGCAGATAGGCAGGCTCCCCTGCTTCGTCACAAAGGCTGTCTGCTGGATCGCCCTTTTCGCTGATCACGGAAAAACTGGAAAAACCCTTAGAAAGACCGCTGCCCAAGTATTTGACATAGCTTTCTTTTCGGGTCCACAGACCCAGAAACGCCCCATTCCAGTCCGGCGATCCTTCTTCCATGCCCGCAAGATAATCTCGTTCCAGGGTATGAAGCGCCCGAACGACATTGGGTCGGATCTTCCGGCCTTTTTCTTCGATGTCAACGCCCACAGGTCCGGCGGGATCCGTCAGGCAGACCCAGTATCGGGCCGTATGGCTCACCGATACGTGCAGCGGGACTGTTCCGTCTTTTGCCAGGACCGACAGCCTGCCGTTCTCTTCCCGTTTGACCATACCATCCGTCGCACCGGAAAGAAGGAGGATCTTCCGAAGAAGATCCTCCGAATCGTACTTCCTGTTCTGGATTTTTTTTAATACGAAAAGGTCCATTATTTCGACTCTCTGCGAAGCACCTTGTAATACACTACCCGAAGCTCATGGAACCACAGCGGTACTGTGGCAAGGATCAACAGTCTTTGCCACTCCTGCAGCGACAGCTCCACGGTCTCAAAGATCTGCTCGAAGAAAGCGACTTCCGTCACAGCGACCTGCAGCATCAGACCGAAGAAAAATGCAAAAATCATCATGCGGTTTCTGGAATAGTTCATGCGAAACATCGACGTTTTTACATCGCGCATCCCCAGTGCGTGGAACAGCTGAGATACCCCCAGCGTGGTAAAGGCATAGGTCTGGCAGCGCATATACGTGTTGCCGACAGCCATCATCTCGTTGATGCCTTCCACCGTAATGCTGCGTCCGGCTTCCAGGAGCATTTCGATGGGGACGATCAGAAAGGCGCCCAGGGTGATGCCGGCGATGACCGTACCGTAGAAAAGCGTAGTCGCCAGGCCGCCGTGGGCAAACAGATTCTCTTTCGGATCCCGGGGTTTTTCCTTCATGATGCCCGGTGTACCTTCGTCCACGCCCAGGCCCAGCGCCGGCAGTGAGTCGGTGATCAGATTCACCCACAGGATATGGATGGCTTTGAGCGGAGAAAGAAGTCCTGCGATGATCGCAGCGCTCATGGTAATGATCTCGCCAAAATTGGAGGACAGCAGGAACAGAACGGTCTTACGAATATTGTTGTAGATGACTCGTCCTTCGTGGATGGCCTTCTGGATGCTGGCAAAATTATCATCGGTCAGGACCATGTCCGCAGCACCCTTGGCCACATCGGTCCCTGTGATGCCCATAGCTACGCCGATATCCGCCGCGTTGAGGGACGGAGCATCGTTCACGCCGTCGCCCGTCATAGAGACAATATGGCCGTGAGAGCGGTACGCATTTACGATCATCACTTTGTTTTCCGGCGACACCCTGGCAAATACCCGCAGATCCATCACCCGTCCGTTCAGATCCTTTTGAGTCATATGGGATAATTCGTCCCCGGAGATGCACTGGTCGGGGGAATCGGCGATTCCCAGCTCTTTGGCGATGGCAAAAGCGGTATCCTTGTGGTCTCCAGTAATCATCACTGTGGTGACCGATGCTTCTTTGAATATCTGGACAGCTTCCGCAGCTTCCGGACGGGGCGGATCGATCATGCCCATCAGGCCGACAAAGGTCAGATTCGATTCCTCGGCCTCCGTATTGTCCCA
>DPKU01000045.1 GCA_003542355.1 Clostridiales bacterium
GTCTGAGACATGATCTCCCCTTCTTCGTAAATATTGCTGGGCAATTCCATATCGATATCCAGCAGCAATCCCGCCGGCGAAAGTGCCTCAGCGGCTTCTTCCTGCGTAAGCCCGACCAGATCCGGCACTTTGACATCATCCGGCGCAGTGGCGCCCATGATCGCTTTATAGATCATGCCACTGGCAGGGACGGCCAGCGCCAATGCCAGAATAATGATCGCCAGCTTTTCCGGATGGAACACGATCTTCTTCTTGTTTTTGCTCTTTTTTTTGCCGTTTGAGGCTCCGGATTGTCTGATGGCGGCCCCCTCCTCGCTTGTCGGTGTTTCTGATGCTGAAGATCCGTTTGCGGAATGCTCTGCTGCTGCATTGCGTCCATTTTCGGCGGCCAGCCCTGCCACCGGCTTTGAGTATTTGACAAAGTTCAAGGCTGTGATGATTTCTTCGGCGCTTTTGTAACGGTTGATCTGCAGCTTGCTGGTCGCCCGCATGACGATCTCTTCCAGATCTGCCGGTATATCCGGATTGTGTTTGGATGGCGGAACCATGGCTTCGTTCATATGTTTGACAGCTACGGCAACCGCATTCTCTCCGTCAAAGGGGACTTTTCCGGTCAGCATCTCATACAATACGATACCCAGCGCATAAATGTCGGATTTCTCGTCCACGTAGCCACCCCGGGCCTGTTCGGGAGAGAAGTAGTGCACAGATCCCATCACCGCTTCCTGCTGCGCGCCCACCAGCGTACCGGTGGAGATCGCCTTGGCGATGCCGAAATCCGTGATCTTGGCCACACCTTCGGAGGTAAGCATGATATTGTGGGGCTTCACATCCCTGTGGATCAGTTGGTGCTTATGCGCTGCGGCCAATGCAGAGGCCACCTGCCGGGTGATCGTGGCAGCCCGGCGGGGATCCAGCGAACCTTCTTCCTTGATGATCTGCGACAGCGGTTTCCCATCGATCAGTTCCATCACGATATAATAAATGTTGCCTTCTTTTCCCACATCATAAACATTCACGATATTGGGATGGACAAGCCCTGCCGCCGTCTGGGATTCCCTCCGGAAGCTCTCGATAAACACCGCATCTTTCGTAAACTCGGGTTTCAGGATTTTAATTGCCACCTGGCGGTTCAACAGCCTGTCTCTCGCCTTGAAGACGACAGCCATTCCACCTTCGCCGATCTTTCCTGCCAGCTCGTATCTGCCGGCCAGTATTCTGCTTCCCATTCGCTCCGTTCCTCCCGTTACTGTATCTTGATGCAGATGACGGAGATGTTGTCTTTCCCGCCTCGCTGATTTGCCTCATCTACCAGTTCTGTAGCCAGGCGATGCATCGTTTGCGCGCTTTTGCTCAATTCAAATATCCGTTCCGAGTCCAATTCTCCGTGCAGCCCATCTGTGCAAAGGAGAATGATGTCACCGGGGCAGGTGTCGAACCGGAAAAAATCTGCCGTCACATCCGGCTCACCGCCGATGGCGCGGGTGATCATGTTTCGATCCGGATGGGCCATGGCTTGCTCCTTGGTGAGCAGGCCGGATTTGATCAGCGACTGTACGCAGGTGTGATCCTCCGTGATCTGTCGGATCCCATCCTTGCGCATCAAATACGCACGGCTGTCCCCCACGTTCACTACATAAGCGACGCCTTCTTTGAGATAACAAAGAACCGCAGTGGTGGCCATTCCTTCGTTTTCGCCTTCTCGCTGCGCTTTTTTATAAATCAGCTCATTGGCGCCTGCGAAGCACTTTTCAAAATACCGTCGCAGATTGGATTTTCCATGGACTTCCGTCAGCGGATGCAACGCCACATACTGTGCGATGTATCCCACAGCCATGCGGCTGGCCAGTTCACCGGAATTATGACCGCCTACGCCATCCGCAACGATGTACAACTGCTGTTGCGGCAGCACGAACAGCGCATCCTCGTTTCCTTCCCTGCGCACGCCTCTGTCGGTCTTGAATCCTACACTAATCATTCTGCCTCCTCATCAGACAGATAAAAAAACCATCGGTTCCGTGAACGGAAGGCAGCAGCTGGAGCTGCTCTTCCTTGATAAATTCTGGATGCGATGTTAAAAACGCGTCTGTTACAGCTTCATTTTCTGCAGGATTGATGGTGCATGTGCTGTAGAGAAGACGTCCGTTCCGTTTGACGTATTTGCTTGATACAGAAAGCAATGCAGCCTGGATCGGCGTCAGCATCCCTGCTTTTTCCGCAAAGGGCTGCAATTTCAGCTCGGGCTTTCTTCGGATCACGCCAAGCCCGCTGCAGGGGGCATCCACCCAAACGCAGTCTGCAACGGAATCCAGGGACGGATCATAAACGGTGCTGTCCGCCGCGGATGCCCGGATCATGGTAATACCCAGGCGGCGCGCTTCCTCCTGTATCAATTCGATCTTTTCCGGATGCACATCGTAGGCATACACATTGCCCTGATCGTTCATCCGCTCTGCTGCCGCACAGGATTTGCCGCCCGGCGCTGCACAAAGGTCCAGCAGAAGGTCTCCGGGTTGGGGATCAAGCAGTTGAACCGCCATCTGGGAGCTTTCATCTTGTACAGAAAAAAAACCCTTTTGATAAAGGTTGCCGGACAGAACATCTCCACCGGTCAGCCAGACTGCCGTTTCGGTCAAGTGTCCTGCAGCAGATGCCAATCCTTCTTCCGAAAGTGCCTCGATCAGGCCGTCGCGCTGTATTTTGAGAAGATTCGTCCGCAGCGTCAACGGTGGAATGGCCTGGCTGCTTTCCAGCAGCTCTCGGGTCATATCCGAGCCATAGGTCTTTTGCCACAGGCACACGATCTCGGGATGACAGGAATATCGCACGGACAAATATGCGATCTCATCCGCCGGAGCGGGCAGTACGGTCGCTTTCCCGTTCCGCACAAAAGCACGGAGCACGCCGTTGACAAATCCCCGCTGCCCTTTAAAAAAGCGGCCTGCCAGTTTAACGGTTTCATCCACCGCCGCATAATCGGACACACCATCCATCCGCAACAGCTGATAAAGTCCCATGCGCAGCAATATGCGCAAACCCGGTTTCATCCGGCCTTTTGGGTCGCTCAGCAATCGATTAATATTGTAGTCCAGAAATATCTGATTCCGAAGGATGCCATAGACCAGTTCCCGCACAAAAGCCGGGGAGCGAACTGCCGAATCCTGAACGAACCGGTTGACGGCAAGATTGGAATAAGCCCCCTTGGCTTGGATCTCCTTTAGAATTAAATATGCTGCATACCGATCCTGATCCATCATCGCTTAGTTGCGCCGCATCAGGAAAATCCGAAGCAGATTGGCCACGGCCATGGCCAGTGCGGCAATATATGTGAGTGCAGCAGCACTCAGCACCTTTTGCGCAGCATCGGTTTCCTGCTCTGTAGTGACCGCGCCCACTGAGACCAGTTGCGCGATGGCCCGTTTGCTGGCATCCAGTTCCACCGGAAGCGTCACGATGTGGAACACGACGACACTCATAAAGAGCACGACGCCAAGGTTGAACAAAAGATCCCCGGTTCCGGGGCCGATGATCAAACCGATGAACAGCAGCGGCCATGCCGCCATGGATCCGATGTTGACCACCGGTACGATGGCATTGCGAAACTTCAGCGGTGCATAGGCGTTGCTGTGCTGGATCGCATGACCTGCTTCGTGGGCAGCAATGCTGATGGAAGCCACCGAAGGCGTCGCATACACCGCCTCCGACAGATTCATGGTTCGCTGCATCGGATTGTAGTTATCCGTCAGATTTCCCGGGATCCGGTTGATCGGCACATCGGAAAGGCCGTTGGCATCCAGAATCAGACGGGCGACCTGTGCGCCGGTCATGCCGGTGGTGTTTCGCACATTGGCATAGCGCCTGTACGCAGATGACACTTTCCCCTGGGCGTACATGGCAAATAGTATCGCAGGGATCAATATGATCATTGAAGAATAGTATCCCATTTTTTTATCCCCTTTCCATGAACTGATGGTTTATTCACTCATAGGTATTTTACCTTAAAAGCGTGCCTATTTCAATTTTGTTTCCCAAAAGATACACCCCTGCATCCATGGTTTTTTTTCCGGGCATCTGTATGCGCGTCAAAACGACGCTTCCATCCCCGCAGGATACGACGATCCCATCCCTGTCAGCCCGAAGAACTGTCCCGGGCGCTCCATCGCTGGACAAGATTCCCGGCAGCGCTTCGTGTACTTTCATCATCTTTTCTTCGCAGCAAGTCCAGGCACAGGGCCAGGAATACATTCCGCGCACCAGGGCGCAGATCTCTTCTGCCGTCCTGGAAAAGTCGATCCGTGCATCTTCCTTGGTGATCATGGGCGCATAGGTTGCAAGCGCAGGATCCTGGGGTGTTCTGGCCACAGTGCCATCCAAAATGGCCGGCAGTTCACGGAGCAGCAGATCAGCGCCCAGCTGTGCCAACTCTTTGTGAAGCTGCGCAGTGGTTTTCGCGCCCACCTCCGTGCAAACCGCAGCAATAATGTCACCGGCATCCATCCCTTCGGACATGTACATCAGTGTCACGCCGGTCTCGCAGCAACCGTCGGCTACCGCCCGATGAATGGGCGCGGCACCCCGATATCGGGGCAGGATCGATCCGTGGATATTGACGCAGCCACGAAGAGGGATCTCCAGCAGTTCGCCTGGAAGTATTTTCCCGTACGCAGCCACCACGATCAGATCCGGACCGATTTCCCTCACTGAAGAAAGAAACGCTGCATTTCCTTTCAGATATTCGGGTGCAGCGACCGGAAGCCCCCGCTTCAGTGCTTCCAGCTTTACAGGACAGCTCTGGATCCTTTTCCCGCGGTCCCTGGGGCGATCCGGCTTCGTGACGACCAGCGCCACCTCGTATCCGGCGTCACAAATTGCGACCAGCGCCGGCACGGCAAAATCGGGCGTCCCCATGTAAATGATTTTCATTCTTCTGTTTCCTCTTCGGCTTCTGCTGCGCTGCGCACATTGTCGGCTTTGTCTGTGTACAGCACACCGTCCAGATGATCGCATTCGTGGCTGAAAACAACGGCCAGCAAATCTTCGCCTTCGTACTCCACGGATTCCCCCTGGGGTGTGGATCCTTTGATCCTTACATACTGCGGCCTTCTGACACGTCCGACCAGTCCGGGAACTGACAGACAGCCTTCCTCTTCGTACTGCTCTCCGCGGGTTTCCACGATCTCGGGGTTGATCAACTGGTACAACTGCCCGTCCACTTCGACTACAATGATGCGCCGCAGGATCCCCACTTGAGGTGCAGCCAGCCCGAGTCCGCACTCGGCGCGCATGGTCTGGACCATATCTTCGGTGATCTCGCGGATCCTGTCGTTGATCTCCGTCACTTCCCGGGCGCGCTTTCTCAGAACGTCATCGCCTTCGGTAACAATGTTTCTCAGTGCCATTTTTCCTCCTGTTACATAAATGAATACGGGTTGACATCCATGGTCAGCAAGGACGTCGCCTCTTTTTCCGATGTGTAGAGCCGCTTCAGCTGCAGCAGCATTTCTGAAGTGCTTCTGCGCTGGCCTTCCGGCGATTTGATCAGGACCTGATAGCGATAGGCCCCGTCGGCCTTCGACAGCGGTGCGGGACTTGGCCCCATCACAGTCAGCTCTTTTCCGGCTTTCCTCTTGAGCCAGCGGGCGCATCGTTCTGCCAGCGCCGATGCTTTTTCCTCTTCTCCATCCGAAAGGATCAGCTGAAAAAGATCGCAGAACGGCGGGTACTGGATCTGCTCCCGCAGGCGGATCTCTCCTTTGTAAAACGCCGTGTAATCGTGACGGGCCGCACAGCGGATCGCCTCGTGCTCCGGCGTATAGGTCTGGATGACGACCTGGCCGACCTCGTCTCCTCTTCCGGAACGTCCCGCGGCCTGGGTCACCAGCTGGAATGTCCGCTCCGCGCTGCGAAAATCCGGTATGTTCAGTGTCACATCCGCACTGACGATCCCCACAAGCCCCACGTTGGCCACATCCAGTCCTTTGGCCACAAGCTGCGTGCCGATGAGAATATCCGTCTTGTGTTTTTCAAATCCCGACAGGATCGATTCCATAGATCCTTTTTTTCGCACCGAGTCCAGGTCCAGACGCTGAACTCTGGCGTCGGGAAACAGTTCCAGAACCTTCTCTTCCACTTGCTGCGTACCGGCGCCGAAGCTGCGGATCGTCTGCCCCCCGCAGGCCGGGCACTGTTCGGGAAGCGGCTCCTTCCTTCCGCAGTAGTGGCACACACAGGCATTCTGATCCTTGTGATAGGGCATGGATATGCCGCATTCGCCGCAGCGGACCACATGGCCGCACTCCCGGCAGGATACAAAGGATGCGTAGCCTCGCCTGTTCAGGAAAAGAATGATCTGCTTATTCTTCGCAAGACTTTCGGCAATTCCGTCTGCCAGCGCCTGGGAAAAAATGCTGCGGTTCCCCAAGCGCAGTTCCTGGCGCATGTCGGCGATGTGTACCTGCGGCATGGGTGTTTCGTTGAAGCGTTCCGTCAGGGACAGGCGCGTAAATATGTCTTTCTCGCTGCGATAGTAATCTGCCAGCGAAGGCGTCGCACTGCCGGCCACTACGACGGCGCCATGGGCCATGGCACGCTTGACGGCCACTTCCAGCGTGTCGTACTTCGGACTCTGGTCCGACTTATAAGATGTTTCATGGGACTCATCCAGTACGATGAGTCCGATCTCTTTCAGCGGAGCAAAGACCGCTGACCTGGCGCCGATCACCACAGGAGCCTGGCCGCTCCGGATCTTATCGTATTCCACCACACGTTGCTTTCTGGTGAGCCGGCTGTGGATCACAGCCACTTTTTCCTTGCCGAAGCGGTCCATAAAGCGACGGATCACCTGCGGGGTCAGCGCGATCTCCGGAACCATCACAATGCCCTGCCGCCCCTGATCCAGCACTTTTTGCATGGCCTGGAGATAAATCTCCGTCTTTCCCGAGCCGGTGACGCCGAATAGAAGAAACACCTTGTGTTCCCGGCGATCCAGAGGTTCGGAGATCTCCTTGAATGCCCGTTCTTGCTCCCCCGTAAGTTGTTCCGGTACAGAGGAAGACACCTCAAAACCGGCAAAGGGATCCTTTGTCTTGCCCAGGACCTTCTCTTCGTCGGGCACAAACATTTTGATCGCTTCGATATAGCGGCAAAGCGTTCGGCCCCGCATCCAAAGGGCTGTCTCCAGCTCTTCTTCCGTCAGGCGCACATCGGCATCGACCTGCACCACTTCCTTGATATTGCGCATTCCCTCCGGCGGCTGATCTCCAACGGCGATCACATAGCCGTCCACCAACCGGTTGCCACGGGCAAACGGGACCCGTACCCGGCATCCCGGCGCGATATCTTCTTCGCGGCAGGCGTAGGTATAGGGCCCGTCGGTGGCGTTGCCAGGGGGCC
>DPKU01000019.1 GCA_003542355.1 Clostridiales bacterium
CTGCCGGCAAGCGCCTGATAGTTTTCCAGCTGTGCCAGAGAATTGGCTTCCGATGTGGTGTAGAGGATGCCGATGGTCTCCGCTTCCGGCTGGAATGCCCGGATCATCTGAAGCTGTCCTTCGTAATTCAGGCCGTCGCTGGTGCCCGTAGCGCCGGTGTTCGGCGCTTCAAGACTTTCCACGAGCCCTGCGCCCAGGGGATCCGATACCGCCGAAAAGACCACGGGAATGCCCGCATCCTTGGCTGCCGCATAAGCTGGCATGGCGGAAGGGGTAGCGATGGCNNTTGTTCACAAAATTCGCTGCGGCCAAGGCATTGGTCTCGCTCTCGCCTTGTCCGTTCACAAATTCGATGGTGCAGGTCTCGCCGTCAACAAACCCCGCGTCTTCCAGGCCCTGAACGATACCATTGTAGCAGTTGTCCAGAGATGCGTGGGGTGCAAACTGCAGGATGCCGATCTTCGGGAGACCCTCTGTCTGTTCTCCTCCGGAACAGGCCGAGGCCGAGACGATCATCGCCAGCGTCATGATCAAAATAAGACATTTTTTCATCGTGTTTTTCATTTTTGGTTCCTCCCATGAATCGTTCATGATTTGCTTGTGGCAGATGGACACTTTTTTGCCGAAAAAGCGCTGATAAAAAAATCGCTTTTGTCCCTGTTACGGGACAAAAGCGATTGCTTCTGCGATACCACCCGAATTGACGATAAACGTCCACTCGCTTACGCGTACCATCATACGCGCCCCGATGGATAACGGGTGGGTTCCCGTCGGCATCTACTCGAAGTTTCCTTCTTTCAAGCCGCCCTCAGAAGTCCATTCAACTGCTGCGCCCTGTTCCGATCCCACCCTCCGGAACTCTCTGAAAGTTTGCTGTTGCAGTTTACTCGTCTTCATCAACGGTTTCTGATCATTGGATTGTTGTCAGTATTATAGCACGGCGAAAAAGGGTGTCAAGCTTTTTTTATGCTTTCCAGAGGCCGTGGAGGTTGCAGTACTCGTACACCGTTTCCACCGCATCCGAATCGCTGAGCATGAACACGGCCATGGATTCGTCCTCGGGCGTCAGATATTTGACTTCACAGCCTTCCTTTGTGACCATGCAGATCCACTCGATATAATGCTCCGGCGTCATGGGATGATCCACACTGCCGACTTTTACTACGACTTTCTTGCCATCTTTGCTCACGATGGGTACATGCTTTTCTGTAGCGGCGTCGATCGAGCCGGCTACCAGTTCATCCATTTCCTGGCCGCAGCATACGACGCGGATCCCGCTGTCCTTCAGATGAGTGATGATGTTGCCGCAGATTTCGCATCTGTAAAATTTCTGTTCCATAGTGTTCTCCTTCCATATTCAGCGATGATGAATTATTTATAGGTCTCGTTATTGACCATCATGTGTTTAAGTGGATGGTCGCAAACAGGACAGATTTCCAGCGCATCGGTGCCGGTGTAAATATGTCCGCAATTGGTGCACTGCCAGACGACCTCGGTGTCCTTTTTAAACACTTTACCGTTTTTGACGTTCTCGGCTAAAATCTTATAGCGCTTTTCGTGCTCCTTCTCTACAGAAGCGACACCTTCCAGTTTTTCGGCGATCTCTGGAAAGCCTTCTTCCCGGGCCGTCTCAGCCATGTCTTTATACATGCTGGTCCATTCGTAATGCTCGCCTGCGGCAGCGTCCAGAAGGTTTTCTTCTGTGGTGCCGATGCCGTGTGACAGCTTGAACCAAAGCTTTGCATGTTCTTTTTCGTTGAGCGCCGTTTCGTCGAACAGGTCTCCGATCTGATTATATCCTTCCGATCTTGCTTTTGACGCATAGTAATTATACTTGTTTCTTGCCTGAGATTCTCCGGCAAAAGCCGTCATCAGATTCTCCAGTGTCTTGGTGCCTTTAAGTTCTTTCACTTGGTCCTCCTTCTGTATCAGTGTTCTTCAACTGTAACTTTGTTCTGATTTGATTCACATGCGTGACAAATTCCTTGAAACTGCATGCTCTCAGGAGCAACGGTCATCCCTGTTTGCTTGTGGATGCGATTCATCAGGCGAACGATATCCCCGGATACGTCCTCCGGCAGGTCTACAAAAGCGCCGCAGGAAGCACACTGAAGGTGAAAATGCACACGTGTATTGTGGTCAAACCGGTCCTTGTTCCCATAAATCGGAATGCGCAGCAATTCACCCGCCTCGGTCAGCTGGTTGAGGTTCCGATAGACGGTGCCCAGACTGATGTTGGGGTTGTCGCGCCTGACGGACTTATAGATTTGATCTGCTGTTGGGTGCTGTGCGTTTGAGACCACCGCATCCATGATCTGTTCCCGTTGCTTGGAATATCGCATCGCTTCTCCTGTGGCAAGTAATAACAATTCCTATTATTAGCATACCACAAGGCAATGCTGATTGCAAGAGAAAATCACTTCTGTCGGCACAAAGCTGCCGCGATGTTCGTGCCGATCAGGGCGTTGTTCAGCACCAGCGCCTGATTTGCGCGCAGCGCTCTGCCTTCTGTAAGATCCACGATTTTTTGCAGGACATAAGGTGTCACGCGGCTCCCTGTGATCCCTTCCTCTGCGCTCAGGTCCAGCGCTTTACGGATGATCTGATCGATTTCTTCAAATGGGATCTCATCTTGTTGAGGGATCGGACACGTTACCAGGATTCCGCCTTTTAAATCAAGATTTCGTTTCCTGTGGATCAGGCAGGCTATCTCCGCCGGGTCATCCATGCGCAGCGGCGCCGGACAACCGCTGGAGGAACTGTAAAAAGCGGGAAACGCATCGGAGCCGAATACGATCACAGGAACGCCGCCGGTCTCCAGATATTCCAAAGTAGCCGGTATATCCAGCAGACTCTTGCAACCTGCGCATACCACTGTCACATCGGTTTGTTTCAACTCTTCCAGGTCGGCAGAAATGTCAAAGCTCTCACCGGCGCCCCGATGCACACCACCTACGCCTCCCGTAACAAATACTGGGATACCAGCCATCTTTGCGATGATCATCGTGCCGGCTACCGTTGTGGCGCCATCCTTTTGCATCGCGATCACCACCGGAAGGTCCCGCCGGCTGACTTTGCGAACTCCTTTTGCAGTTGCCAGGTATTCGATCTGCTCCTGGGTAAGGCCTACCTTGATACGGCCACCGATCACTGCGATGGTTGCAGGTACGCCTCCCTTTCGTCGGACAATGGCTTCTACAGCCAGCGCCGTTTCCACATTGGCCGGATAGGGCATTCCGTGTGATATGATGGTGGTTTCCAGCGCTACCACAGGTTTGCCGACTTCCAGGGCGTCCCTGACTTCAGCAGATATATCCATGTAAGCATTCATTTCCATCGTTTCTCCTTTATCGTATCCAACCCGTTCCAAGGCATCGATTCACCGGCTCCTGCACTTGAATGGTCAGGCTGCCTGCACGGATCGCATTTTCAGCGATGCTTTTGATGTCCATATCCCGTGCGATCCCATCCGCAATGGCCGCCGACATAGCGTCCCCGGCACCCGTCACACTGATCAGATGATCAGTCCGAGGCGGATACAGCCTTCCGCGGGTCCGCCGATCCATATAGAAAACACCGTCTTTCCCTAAAGAAATAAAGATCATGCCCACACCTTGCTCAATAAAATAAGCCCCAGCGGCCTCCAGATCCCAGTCGCTATGGATCGCAAATCCTGCCAGTGCTTCCGCTTCCAGCCGATTGGGCTTCAGCGCATAGCAGGAAGACAGTATGGGTCGAATGCGACGCGCTTTTTCAACAGAGACCGGATCGATAAAGATCTTCCGGTCCGCAAAGCAATGGCCGCAGTAATGGAGGGTCTCTTCTGTCAGATTGGTGTCCAGAACGATCACAGGGATATCAACGAAAGAGGACTCAAAGAGTTGTATCTTTTGAGGCGTGATGCGCTCCAGAATGCTCATATCCGCTAAAGCCAGCGTCATTTCACCGCCTTCATCCAGGATGGAAAGATACATTGCCGTACGCTCTTCCGTCAGCGTCAGAACACCGTTTGCATCCACGCCGATATCAGTCAGCGAACCGATCGCCTCTTTCCCCAGGGCATCAGCGCCGATCGCTGAAAAGAAGGAGACCTGATTGTCCCCCATCCAGTGCAGGTTTTCGGCGATGTTGCGCCCAACGCCACCGTAAGAGACTCTAACGGTTCCCGGATTGGAATCTGCCGGAATCAGCGCGCCAAAGGGCTGTCCTTCCAAATCGACGGCAATGCCGCCGATCACACCGATACGCTTCATTCTCACACGCTCCTACGAGATGATGCTTCCGCCGATGAATTCACGAATGATGGAATTGTTCACGATGATAGAATCGTCCTCCAGTTCATCCACAAAACCCAAAATGCGCAGCAACCGTCTGGATTCTGTATATTCTTCTTCGTTCTCGCCGATCTCCTCCAGCAGAGGCTGGGCATACTTTTTGAGCGCCGCCATTTCGTACACGTGGACTGAATTGAAAATGGCATCGGCCTGATCGCTGTAGGGGAAAATGTTTACATCTTCTCCTGCCCGGACCTTGGGCCAGGCCTCGATGGTCTGACGGGCATCCCAGCCTCGTTTTGCGGCGTCCCTTATAATGCGTCGAAGTTTCCGCACATCGGTGAGCGGGATCCTGTTGTGGTTGTCGATGCGGACCATCGTAAGCGGGCTGATATAGATTTTGAATTTCTGCTCCACCGGGATCTGCCGGGAAAGCGCATCGTTCAGTCCGTGGATCCCCTCAATAACGATGGGTTGATCAGGCTGCGCCTGAAGGATCCGCCGGCCGAACACTTTCGTTCCGGTAGCGAAATCGAAGTGCGGAATATCCACCTCCTCACCTGCCAGCAAAGCGTTCATATGACGATTGAAGAGTTCTACATCCAGAGAGTCCAGGTTTTCAAAATTCTTCGTGCCGTCAGGTCCCGGTTGGACCAGCTCCCTTTCCAGATAGTAATCATCTGTGCCCAGGTAGATAGGCTTCCGGCCATTGACCCAAAGCTGTGTGCACAATCGGTGTGCAAAAGTAGTTTTCCCCGAAGAGGTGGGCCCGGCGATCAGTACGATGCGCTTCTTTTCCCGGACGATCTGGTCGGCGATGCCGGCGATATTCTTTTCGTGGAGCGCTTCGGAAATCTGGATGATCTCCCGCATCTCTCCGCTCTTGATCCGGTCGTTCAAATCGTCCATATAATGGATGCCCAGCATGTTGTTCCACTTTTCCTGCTCCTGAAAAGCCTTGTGAAGCTTTTTATCATCCCTGTAAGGCGGCAGTCCGTGAGGATGTGCTGCTTCGGGAATCCGAATAATAATGCCGTTGCGGCACTTTTTCAGATCGAATTCTTTTATATAACCCGTGGATGGGACAACGAGCTGCAGGTCCGAGTTGATCTCAAAAAACGGAATATTCTCCTTCGCCAGTTTTTTCATGGCGGTTTCGATCCGCGCCACCTCGCGGGGGCCTGGTGTACGGATCCCGGATATCTTCGTAAAGATTCCGCGATTCAGAGAATGGGCGATCACGACGGAAGCTTTGGGAAAGACCCGTCGCACCGCCTCCAGATAAAGCTCGACCACACTGTTCTGATAGGCCTGGTTACCGGAGGGGTCCCGCAGATCCAGAAAGGTGACCTCTGATTCTCCGTACAACTGGGTATCCAGGCCTACCACATGGTTATCCAGCCTTGCGGCAACGATATCGTAGGGCAGCTGTTCCCGGTAACGGCCCGCCAATTCGGCAATGGTCGTGCCCGACTCGACTGTTATGGGTATCCCTTGCGCTTTGGGAAAGGGTTTCACTGTGATCAACATAATATATCCTCTCGTTTTGTTTGAATGATGTGCTATAATTGTACCACATGATTTCAAGTGCGAGGTAGGAAATTGTATTTTCAATACGATCAGAACGATATCGATTATCTGAAAAAAAAAGATGCGAAGCTGGCCATAGCCATCGACAGGATCGGTCCGATCCAAAGGCCAGTCCAGGACGATTTGTATGCGTCACTTGTGAACAGCATCGTCGGCCAGCAGATCTCCACGGCAGCCCACCGCACGATCTGGACCCGGATGACGGATCACTACGGAACACTGACACCGGAAAAGATCTGCAGCACAGCGCTGGAAGACCTTCAGAGATTTGGCATTTCTTTCCGAAAGGCTTCTTACATCCTGGAGAATTCGAACAAGATCTGTTCCGGAGAATTCGATTTGGAGGGGCTGACCGAAAAGAGTGACGAAGAGGTTATACAAGCGCTCTCCTCATTGAAGGGGATCGGCGTATGGACCGCTGAGATGCTGATGCTTTTCTGCATGCAGCGGCCTGACATCGTCAGCTACGGTGATCTGGCCATTCTGCGCGGAATGCGAATGTTATACCGTCACCGGACAATGGACCGCAAGCGCTTTGACAAATACCGCAGGCGATACTCCCCCAAAGGCTCTGTTGCCAGCTTGTACCTCTGGGCCATCGCTTCGGGGATGTTCCCGGAATGGAGCGATCCGGCTGCCCGAAAGAAAAAATGAGCGGCCATTTGCAGCCGCTCACCCTCCGTTTTTATGCTTCTTCCGCCGCATCGACGGTCATATCCCTTTCCGAAAACCAGTCGAACAAAGTCTTTGCTTCCCAGGGTGTGAGCGTGATCCCTCTGGACATTTTCTTGTGATCTTCCGACCATTCCCGAAGATCGTATTTTTCCGGATTTCCGTTCCACGAAACCACGTTCAGTTCCTTTGTCCAACCACCCGAACTGGTTTTTAAAACACCAATGTGCTCGATGATTTCATAGGTAAACTCTTCTCCTTTGGCCAAACTCGGCTGGGAAGCGCCCTTCTCGGTCTCCCGATTTTTCTTGTACGCCTTTGCGGTCTCCATCACTTCGATCACGTTGCCTTTCATATCGTTTCCTTTCCTGTTTCCCGTTCATCGCCAACGTGATCCATATTATACTTTATTTACCATTTTATGTCAAGTTATCGATCTCTGCAGCCCATTTTCAAGCAGCATCCCATGTGTTACAATAGCGTCATGAATCAAGCTATTGAAAAAATATACCCGGCGTTGGAAGAGGCTCTTCGTGCCGGATCCTCGACCGTGGTGGCCATCGACGGACCCTGTGCTTCGGGCAAAACGACCCTTGCAGAAACACTCCAGAAGCGCTATGACGGCAGAGTCATCCCTCTGGATGACTTCTTTCTGCCCCAGACGCTGCGCACCGAAGAGAGATATGCCACACCAGGCGGAAATGTACACTATGAGCGATTCCTCGAAGAGATCGCTCCGTTTTTACATCCCGATCAAATCGGGAAACCTTTGCTTTATCTGCCGTTTGACTGCAAAACGATGTCGTTTCGTCCTCGCCGCCGGATTCCCTGGGCGCCTCTTACCATCGTGGAAGGATCCTACGCCCTTCACGAAGCATTGCGCCACTTATACGATATCCGTATTTTTCTGACCATCGACCCAGAGGAGCAAGAGCGTCGCATCCTTTCAAGAGAAGGCCGGGAGGGATTGATGGTTTTTCAGGAGCGATGGATCCCCCTTGAAAACCTCTATTTTACGTCTGTGCACCCGGAACAGTTCTGTGATTTTGTCCTATAAAAAACCCGGCGGAACCTCCGGACCTTTCTGTTCTGTTTCTGCATCATGATATCAAAGCAATTCTATCCATCGCAGCCGATCCGGATCCGCTTTCGTTTGAAACGAGTGGATCTTTTTTATTTTGCGGGCACCAGGACCGTGATCATCCGATCCGATGGAAACCAGCATCATATTCTGATCCGCCAGCGCCAATAAAAAATCCGTCCGCTCCTGATCATGGGTAGGATAGTAGCACTCCAGTCCGTCCAATCCCAGTGCGCTCAGCCGGCCAACGACCAGAACGAGGCGCTGGCGAAACCTTTCGGGATCCCGGAGCAAAGACGGATAGTCAAGCTGAAAAGGATGGGCAAGGAACGCCTTTCCGCCGGCTTGGTGGATGATTCGGATCGCCTCTCCAGAAGATGTTTTCTCCTTGCGGATCGAACGGATCGCCGGATCGGCCATCAAATGCCGGGAGGCGAAGGCTTCTTCGATGCTATCGGCAAATCCTTTCTTTACAAATGTTGCTGCAAAAGACCGCTTCCCCACGAATTTCCCAGGAGAATCCACTTCCAGTTCCTCTTGTCCGAGTTCAATGCCCTTTTCCCGAAACGCCCGGTACAGCTTTTCGTTTCGTTCAGCTCTGCTCTTGCGAATCTCTTGCATTTTATCCTGCAGCGGCTTACTTTCCAGATCGATCCCGTATCCCAGCACATGCATCGTGTGCTTTTCCGACTCGCAGTCAAGACCTTCCGATTGCCATTCAGTTGAGAATTCAAGACCGGGGATCACCCGCATTCCCAGGGGTATGCCGGCACGTACAGCAGCACGAACACCGTCGATTCCATCGTGATCCGTGATGGCGATCGTCCGCAGGCCTTCCCTATGGGCTCTTTCCACCAGATCTTTGGGGCTTTCCGTTCCATCGCTATAGTGGGTGTGCAGATGCAGATCGATGTCAATCATGGAACAGCAGTCCTTTTTTGATCTCATCTCTGGTGTGCGCATCTGTAAGAGCTTTCAAAATTTCCAGAGAGAACGGCATCGCCGTGGCGGGGCCCTGAGAGGTGATGAGGTTTTCATCCACACAAACGATGGCCGAACAGGGGACGGCGCCCTTGATCTCAGCTTCCATGCCCGGGTAGATCACGGCTTTTCGGCCGCTCAGGATCCCTGCTTTTGCCAGCACCATGGGCGCTGCGCAAATGGCGCAGATCAAGGTGCCTTTTTCGTTTTCGCTCCGGAGCCTCTCCAGAAGAACAGGGCTGTGAAGCAGCCCCAAAGCGCCGGGCATCCCTCCAGGCAGGATCAGCGCTTCGGCCTGGATTTTTTCGCTTTCTGCAAGCATCGTATCACAGACGATCGTGATCCCATGGGCGCCGGCCACCGTCAGATCATTCTCCACGGATACCGTCTCCACTTGCAGTCCGGCGCGACGCAGCACATCCACTGGCGTTAAGGCTTCGATCTCTTCGAAGCCTTCCGCGATATATACAAATATCATCTCTTGCTCCTTTCCTTTTTAAAATGTCATCGTTAGCTGATCTTCCGCGGCCAGAAGATACAGGATCGCTTCTTTGACCGGCACGCGAGTGATCTTCTCCAGTGCTTCTTTATACAAGCGCATCTGAGTTCGATATGTGCGCTGCAACCGTTCCTTTTCTTCCTGCCACGTTTTCGGATCGACGAAATTGCTCTTGTAATCTACAAGCACCCACTGATCTCCTTCTTTGAAATAACAGTCGATGGTTCCCTGTACCAGCCGTTCGCTGCCGCGAAACATGGTTTTCATTACAAAGGACGCTTCACGAAGCACCTCCGGCGCTTCCAGGATGCGCGCTCCGGTCTCAGAGCGGAAAAAGGCGGCGATCTTCGCCGGATCCACGGCAGAAGCCTCTCTTGGCGTGACCATTTCCTTTTGAACCAGATCCTGCAGAAAGGAGAACACTGCTTCTTCCTTTGTATACTGTATGGATAATGGGATCCGCTCCAGCACGCTGTGGTACGCTGTTCCGATCTCAGCAGACGATAATATCTTCTCACCCGTAAGAAAACTCGGCTGCCGGAAAACAAAGGGATGGCTTTCCGTCTCCGCAACCCAGTCCTCCTCCTCAACATCCTCTGCAGAAAGTCTCTTTCGAGGCGGTGCCGACTCGGCCTCCATGGCTGCCAGCTGGGATACAGTGAGTTTCACCGGCTCCTGAGGCGCCTCCGGGCTGAAACAGGGTTCTTTCAAATACCGGGTCCAGGGCATTTTCTCGGGATCGTCACTTGCCGCATCTGTGCCAAATCCGAATTCCAGATTCTGCTGCAGCCGGGATCTGGACATCTGTTCTTCTTCCAGGCCTCGGGCAAGCTGCTCTTTTGGTATGATCCGGACCGGAAGGTCACCGCCTGCAGCAGATAAAAGCATCTCCAGATAGGTTCCTGCATGCTCGACATCTCCCGGGAGGACCGCTTCGATTTTCTCCATTAGCTCGGAGGGTTTTCGCACTGCGGCCAGGAGCGCAAGCCGGTCCTTCGGACGGGTCATAGCCACATAGAGGATCCGGATCGCTTCCGCCAGATCTTCCTGTCGGATCCTGTCGTTGATCATCCGGTATACCAGTGAATCCGCATAAACGCCCCGACGGCTGTCGACCAGACGAAAGCCCAGCCCTAAATCCTTGTGGAGCGCCAGGGGAAGGCCGCTGGACTGATGAAGGATGCGCTTGTTCAGGCCGGCCAGAAGAACAAATGGAAATTCCAATCCTTTGCTCTTGTGGATCGTCATGATCTGCACGGCATCCGCATCTTCGGCCAGAATGCCAGCCTGCCCCACATCGATCTTTCCTTTTTTATCTGCCAGAAATTCCACATGACGGATAAAACCGTACAATCCGCCGAAATTTCCCGCTTCGTACGCCGCAGCTTTATCCACCAAAGCCTGCAGATTCGCCTGGCGCTGCGTTCCGCCTGGAATGGCACGCACAAAAATGTGATACTGCGTGTCGATCATCAAAGACCACAGGAAATCTGCCAGGGGACGATGCGTGGCCTGGTCGCGCCAGTCGTCCAGCTTACGCAAAAATGTACTGCATTTTTCTTTCAGGCCGCCCTGGGGACCATCACTGGCATAACGTAGAAAGGCTGCGTTGTACGATATTCTTTCGGAACAGCTCAGATTGGCAAAGATGCGAACTGCCGCCAGTTCATCTGCAGTGAATCCGAAAATGGGAGACCGCAGAACGCTGAGCAGCGGTATATCCTGTTTTCGATTGTCGATCAGTCGGAGCAAATTCAAAAATACTTGGATCTCAATGGTGTTGAAGTAACCTTCGTTGCGCTCCAGAATGACTGGGATCCCTGCGTCAGCCAGTGCCCTGTAATAGATCTCGCCGTTTCCGCTGACTGCCCGCATCAGCAATGCCATGTCCCGGTATGCCAGAGGCCTTTCCAGACCAGCCTTGTCGTCGTATATCACCTGGCCCAGCTGTTCCTTAATGATGGAAGCGGCCTGAATTGCTTCCAATTCCACGGCTTTCAGCTCCGCAATGTCCGGATCGATCTCTGCCTCATCGCTTTCATCGGTATCGACCAGGTACAAGATCGGTTTCTCATCACAAGGACCTTTGTACGGGCTGCCCTTGATCAGGGCCGCATCGCTGTCATAGGCCAGCCCTGTCGCCTCCGGATGCATGATGGAAGAGAAGACCCGGTTCACCAGATCAATGATCCCCTCCTTAGAGCGAAAGTTGCTGTTTAGATCCACAATGCTGCTGTCGGCGCAGCGTCCGCTCTTATAAGACAGATATTTTTCGATAAAAAGCTCAGGCTCTGCAAGCCGAAATTTATAGATGCTCTGTTTGACATCGCCTACCATGAATAGGTTGTCCTGCCGGCAGATCTGCCGGATCAGCGCTTCTTGAACACCATTGCTGTCCTGATATTCGTCGATAAAAATGTATCGGAACTGCTCACGGTATTCACGGCACACTTGAGGATCCTGCAGGATCTCCAGTGCGAAATGCTCAATGTCCGAAAAATCCAGCAAGTTTTTCTTTTCTTTTTTTGCGGCATAGATCCCGTCAAAAGACCAAACCAGCTCAAACAGCGTCTCCAACGCAGGCTGCATCATTTTATACTCTTCGAAGACACCGGCCCAATCCTGAAAGCCCGCCAGGCCCGAGAGTTTTCTGATGCGCTTTTTTGCCGCATCCCGCAGCCCGTTCACCAAGGCTTTCAGATCGTCGTTATAGAAAGGTTTTTCGTTCTTTTTGACGCTCATCACCGTAAAGGAGATCCCTTCGGCCAATCGGCTTAGCGCCTGCAAAAGCTGCCCTCGCCCCACCTGATCCAAAATCGCCCGGCATGCTGCCGCATCCTGGCTGTTTTTTGCCGTCAGATCCGGCAGGCAGAGTGCGCCGAAGGCATCCTTGCATGCCATAAGCTCCTCTGTCGTCTTTTCGAGATACGACACGACCCACGTCAGCTCCCGGCGGACCCGATCGCTCAAATGACAGATCACCGGGTCCTCTTCCGGTGAGAAAACTTCGCCTGCGTGACGCTCCACATGGGTCTGGGCCCAACCTTTCGGATCCGGAAGGCTTTGAAGGAATCTGTGCAGTACCGTGATCATCTCGCGGACATTCTGGTCGCTCTTTGCTGTAGCATAACGATCCAGAAAATCGATGAACGCCGGATCTCCGCTTTCGAAACAGCCTTCGAGCAGCTCCTCCATCGATTCATCCTTCAGAATGCTCTGCAGGGTCTCGTCGCATAGAGAAAGCCCTGGTGCCTTTCCGATCACATGGTAATAGCGTCGGACGATCTCAAAGGCAAATGCATGGAATGTGCTGATGTTGGCCCGTCCGATCAGGGAAAGCTGCTGTCGCAGGTGCTGCTGCTTTTCAGGATCTCCTGCATGATCCGAAAGAGCTCGGTTCAGGCTGGCAAAAATCTTCTCTTTCATCTCCGCAGCCGCCGCATTCGTAAACGTCACGACCAGAATTTCGTTGACGCCCACGCCTTCCTCCAGAATCAACCGCTTGACCCGCTCTACCAGAACCGCCGTTTTTCCCGAGCCGGCGGCAGCGGAAACCAGAAGGTTTCTGCCGCTTTTTTCAATTGCCTCGATCTGTCTGTCTGTCCAATTCATCATTCTTCTCCCGGGATTCATTATACACCATGTACCGATTTTGTGGTATGATTAGGTATAGTCTGGAGGCACGTAATGAAACACACTATGCTATTGATTATCATGGACGGCTACGGCCTGTCGCCCAACGGACCGGGCAATGCCATTGCAAGGGCCAGAACACCGTTTCTGGACGAATTGTATGCCACCTGTTCTCATACTGCGGTAAAGGCTTTCGGGAAAGCTGTAGGCCTGCCGAAAGACCAGATGGGCAACTCCGAGGTCGGTCATTTGAACATGGGTGCCGGTCGTATCGTCTGGCAGGAGCTGTCCAAGATCAGTGATGGTATCGACGATCGTTCATTTTTCAGCAATCCCGCAATCCTCGGCGCAATGCACCACGTCCGTCAAAATGGCTCTGCACTTCACTTGATGGGCCTGCTTTCCGATGGAGGCGTACACTCACACATCAGCCACCTGTATGCACTTCTGGATATGGCCGGGCGCGCTGGGCTGAGTCGAGTCTATATCCACGGCATTCTGGATGGCCGGGATGTGGGCCCCACAACTGCCCATCTTTATGTGCGGGAGCTGGAAGAAGACTTAAAGAACAGACCTTATGCTCAAATAGCCAGTCTCAGCGGACGTTATTATGCCATGGACAGGGACAATCGATGGGACCGGGTGGAAAAAGCCTATCGGGCCCTCACCCTGGGCGAAGGCCTGCATGCAGACTCAGCGGAAGCTCTCTTGCAGCAATCCTACGATGCAGGAATAACCGATGAATTTGTCTTGCCGGGATTGATCACCAAAGACGGAAAACCCGTTGCAACCATCGAAGAGAACGATGCGCTGGTGTTTTTCAACTTCCGCCCCGACCGGGCACGAGAAATCACCAGGGCCTTTGTGGATCCCGAGTTTGACAGCTTTGACAAGCGCAGTCTGATCCCGAATCTGCACTTTGTTTGTCTCACGCAATACGATGTGGCGCTGCACAATGTTTATGTGGCTTTTCCACCTCAATCGCTGAGCAATACGCTAGGCGAGTATTTGGCCTCCCTCGGAAAAAAGCAGCTCCGCATTGCGGAAACTGAAAAATATGCCCATGTGACATTTTTCTTCAACGGTGGCGTGGAAAAACCCAATCCGGGCGAGGACCGGCTCCTGATCCCATCGCCAAAGGTTCCTACATACGATCTGAAACCGGAGATGAGCGCTTACGAAATCACCCGTGCTGCCGTTGAAAAGATCGAACAAGGGGACTACGACGTGATCATTCTGAATCTGGCCAATTGTGATATGGTTGCGCACACCGGCATCATAGAAGCTGCTGTTCGCGCTGTGGAAACGGTGGATGATTGTGTCAGGATGCTTATTGAAGCAGTCAGGAAACAAAAGGGATGCGTTTTGGTCACCGCAGATCACGGAAACGCAGACTATATGCTGGATACCGAAGGCAATACGGTAACTGCGCACTCCACGGCGCCGGTCCCGCTGATCCTGCCGGATCATCCGGAATATACCCTGGTTTCCGGCGGCAGTTTATGCGACATCGCACCCACGCTGCTGGAATTGATGGGTCTTCCCATCCCCTCCGAAATGACAGGTCATTCCCTGCTGCGCAAAGCAGCCATGGCTGAATGAATCCCGTCTGCAGCCGCTGACATGATACCTCCGGCATAACCGGCGCCCTCTCCTGCAGGGTAGAGGCCGGAGATTGCAGTGCCCCGAACGTCCAATGCTTCTTTCTTTTCGTTGCGCAGGATCCGCACCGGAGAAGAACTCCTGCTTTCAGGCGCCGTAAGGACAGCTGCAGGCAGATCAAAGCCCGGAAGCATGCGACCAAACCGGGGAAACGCTTCCCTGAGCGCTTTTGCGGCAAAAGGTGGCAGACAGGTTTCCACCTTCGTCCAGGTGACGCCCGGCCGATACGTGGGCTTTGGCTGACCGGCTCTCTTTCCTTCCGTATCCCCTGTCCCTAAAAAATCGCCCAGCCGCTCCGCAGGAGCATTGTAATTGGCCCCGCCTGCCTCGAAAGCTCTTCTTTCCCAGTTCTCTTGAAATGCTATGCCCGCCAGCGGATGATCCGATCCGTAATCCGAAGGATATACATCCACCAGTACGGCTGAATTGGCATTGTCCCCTGCTCTGTTGCGGAAACTCATTCCATTGGTCACCACGCCGCCTTCCATGGACGCAGAAGCCACTACATACCCTCCGGGACACATGCAGAATGTGTACACGCCCCGATTTTCTGACGTGCGCATCGCCAGTTTATATTCGGCAGGCGGCAATCCGGCTTCCAGAGCGGTCTTTCCGTACCTTCCCATGTCGATCTCCCGCTGCAGATGCTCAATGCGAACACCGATGGAAAAAGGCTTTTGCGCCATTGCGATTGACTGACTGTGGAGTGTTCGAAAGCTGTCTCTGGCGCTGTGTCCCAGTGCCAGCACTACGGTATCAGCGGGAAGCAACTCTCCGCCGGAGAGTCCAACACCCGTCACACGGCCATCGAGAAGCTCCAGATGATCCATGCAGGTGTTGAATCGTATCTCCCCTCCCGCATTGCAGATGCTTTCTCTCAGGTTGACGACGATCATTCGCAGCTGATCGGTGCCCACATGAGGTTTCTGTTTATAAAGGATATCTTCCGGCGCTCCGGCAGCCACCAGTTCCGACAGAATAAAGCGATTGAGGGGATCTCCGGTCCCGGTGGTCAGTTTTCCGTCGGAAAACGTACCGGCGCCTCCTTCGCCAAACTGTACGTTGCAGGCCGGATCCAACTGCCCTTGATCCCAAAAGGCCGACACCGCCCGAATGCGGTCCTCCATGGATCCACCCCGTTCCAGGATGACAGGACGCAAGCCGGAACGGGCAAAGATCAGCGCGGCGAATATGCCGCAGGGACCAAAGCCGCAGACGATGGGCCGATGCGCGAAGGTTCGTTCGGGCTGCGGCAGAACAAAAAGATGCTCTTCAACTTTTTTGATACGAGCATCTTCCCCACCGTTCCTGTTCAATATCTGGGCTTCCAAAGCAGGCGGCAGTTCCACGTCCACATTATAAACGAGAAGGATCCTTCCTTTGTTTCTGGCGTCCACAGATTCTTTGGATACCCGCCACCGCACCAGATCCTCTGTGGTGATGCGCAGCGCCTTGCACACGGCGGGAATCAGAAATTCCACAGGTTCTCCCGGTTTCAGCTTGATTCCGTTCAGTCGCAGCATCCCGTCTCCCCCGCCGCCGTTCCGGCGATCCATCCGGAAGCAAAGGCCCATGTCAGATTGTATCCGCCACAAGGACCGTCAACATCCAGAATCTCTCCCGCAAAGTAGAATCCCGGGATCCTCCTGGACATGAGCCGCAGCGGATCCACCTCTTTCAGGCTTACCCCACCGGCTGTCACCTGGGCATCCTTCCAGGATTTTGTCCCGGTCACCCTGCGCTCATAGGACTTGCACAACGCTGCAATTCTGCGCAGTATATCGACTGATATCTCTTTGATGCTCCCGCCTGGATCTGCGCCGGCCTCCCGAAGCAGGCCCTGGGCCAGCTTGACGGGAAGCATGCCGTTCAGAAACGTGCTTGCCGGACGCTGGCCAAGCAGTTGGCAACGCTCGGTCAGTACAGTCAGTAGCTCTTCCGGTGCGCTCTCCGGGAAAAAATCCAGCTGTGCCGTGTAGTCCACGCCTTCCTGTATTTCATAGAATCGACTGACGTTGAATGTGCATATTCCCGAAATCCCTTCCCGGGTCATCTGCACTTCGCCCCGATCCCGGGCAGCCAACTCTGATATCCCTGCCCGATGGCGATACAGACGGATCTCTCCCCTGACGCGTACGCCAAAAAGCGTCGGATCGGGATCCTCCAAAAGGAGTTGAGTCAGTGCGGGGATCGGCTTGACGATCCGATGGCCCAACGCCGATGCCAACCGATAGCCATCTCCCTGGCTCCCGTATTGCATGCCGGCTTTTCCGCCCGTGGCAAGGATCACACAGCGGGCAGTCTCCCTTTTCCCGTGAACGTCCTCCAGGATAAAGCCCTGGGGCGTCTGCTGACAACTTGCGACTGCGGCGTCTGTCCGAAGTTGAACACCTTCCGTTTCTATGGAGAGCAGCAAGGCTTCCACAACGCTTTCGGCTTGCAGCGACCTGGGATAGAGACGGCCTTCTTCCTGTGCAATTGCAGGAACGCCCATTTCGAAAAAGATTTTTTCCAGTACGAAGGGCGATGCCAGGTTCAAAGCAGGAGCGATCCACCAGGCGGCAGAGCCGCTGCCTTCCCGGCTGTTAAAATCCGGAGCGCTGGCATGCTGATTCAAAAAATTGCATCGGCCATTGCCCGTTGCATAGAGTTTCTTTCCAGCTGTCGCGTTTTTTTCCAACAAAAGAATCCGGCTTCCCGGAATGCATTTCGAAGCCGCTGCCGCCGCCATCAGTCCGGATGCGCCGGCACCGATGATCGCAAGATCGTAGTTCAGGTTTTCCATTTTTTCACCCTACCTAAACATACCATAAAACATCCTTCCGCGCAAAAGTTGACTAACGTTTTCCTTTTGATTATAATGAACCAGTGTCTTTTCGGCACGGAGGTATTCATGAGAGTTTTAACCGTCATGTCCGGTGTGATCATATCAGCTACAGGCGCCTGGTGCCTGGCCTACTACCGCAGTGCTTTTTCCAGCATTGCATTTATTCTGGCGATCGCTATGACCCTGTCAGGTGTTTTTTTGATCGGTGCATATCTGGTGTCAGGAAAGAAGCGTTTGCCCGAAACCATCCTCATCGAAGGAATGCTTACGCTCATTTTCGGATTCGTGACCCTGAACAACGAAGTGACCGATACGGCGATGGCCATGTTTTTCGGAGCCTGGTTGACTGCAACAGGCCTGATTCGCTTTACACAGAGTCTTGCAGTGAGTCGTTTTGACCCCAGAAACTGGGCCAAGATCCTGCCTCTTTCGATCCTCAGTTCTATTTTCGGATTCATTATGATGATGCACACCCTGGTCTCTGCGATCAACCAATTGACCTTGGTAGGGAGTGCACTGATCCTCAATGGACTGTCTCAACTGGTCTATGCGATGTATATGGTCCGCCACGAAAACCTGCCTCATACCGAGCAGGTCAGAGAACGAGTGGAGGCCAAACAGGCTGCAGCCGAAGCAAAACGCAAGGAGCGGGATGAACTCCGGCAGTTGACCCGATCCGAACGGGATATCCGAAAAAGAGAATTAAGAGATGCAGCTGCCGCTCAGGCAGAAGATAAAAAGCGGCTTGCACGAATCGAGAAGCAAAAGCTGAAGGAAGCGCGAGAAGCGTTACTGGATCCCACAATACAGCTGACTGAAATGGAGATGGCAGAGATTGCCGACGCCATTCAGGAAGACAGCGCTGCCATTCCCGCAGTGGAGGCTGACGATGCAATGCCGGAGCAGATCCCGGCCCAAGAAGTGCTCCAGGCACCGGAAACTCCGAAAGAGCCCACCGCCTTTGTTCGGGAAGAAGCTGACGTCCAGCCGGAAACACCGGAGATGTCCTGGGAAACCCTGATCAAAGAGCCAGCCTGGCAAACACCCGCCTTTCCTCACAAACCGGATATCACTGAGATCCTGGAGCGAGAAGTGAAAAAGCCGGAACCGCTTCCGTTTACACCGCTCAGCCTGGAAGAACTGATCGAGCAGGAAAAAGCGAACCCTGCACAGCGACTCGGCCAGAAAAAGGAAGAAGAGGATCAACGTTTTACCGAGGAGTTCTCCTGGCACTGGCCGCCAAAGGAAGATTGACGAGCAAAAAAAGCCGCAGGTTCAGCGTACCTGCGGCTTTTTTATGCGTAAAATCAACCGGCGTTATCCCGAAAAACCCGGAGAAAGTTTCCGTGATTGATTTGATCCAGTTCATCCTCTGTGAAATACATTGCAAGTGCATCCAGGATCCTGGGAAATCCTGCGTAGTCCTCGTACTCGAGAATGCTTCCGTCGATCCCATCCAAATCCGAACCCCAGGCAAGAGCCTCGATGCCGGCTTTTTCTCTGATATAAACCATGTGCTTCACGATATTCTCTATGGAAGACAGCGTTGCATAATCTTCCAGGAACGGCGCACAGAAGTTGATACCAACGATCCCGCCTTTTTCGCCCAGAAGCTTCAACTGTCTGTCCGTCAGATTTCGCTGATGCGAACCGAGGGCTCTGGCGCAGGAATGACTGGCGATCAATGGCTTGGAGGACCGTTGGATAACATCGTCAAACCCGCCTTCTGTCAGATGAGATACGTCAACGATCATTCCCAGTTCATTCATTCTCTCCACAGCCTGGATGCCGAAGGGTTTCAGCTTTTTTGCATGCAGCACGGGATCAGCGCTGTTGGGATATCCAATGCTGTTTTCGTAATTCCAGGTGAGCGACATCATACGCACGCCGTCAGCGAAAAATTCGTCGATCCGCTCGATACACCCGTCCACGGCTACAGCGTCCTCTACTGTCAGGATGGAAGACATGAGACCTTTTGCCTGATTGCTCATAATATCTTTCGCACAGAAAGCCGGAGCGATCAGGTCCGGATTCCCCCCGATCTCCTTCTGGTAGAGTGCGACCATCTCACGATAAAACTCATACGGAGTGGCTGAAACGCCGCAGCGGTCAGCCGCATCGTGAGAGACGACGAAGATCGCAAAACACTGGGCAAGGCAGCCGCCCTTTTTCAGCTTTTCCAGATTGATCTGGTATGGCCCGTTTCGCAGTGGCTGTTTTTTCTGATAACATTCCAGGAGCGTGTCGCAATGCATATCGATGATCTTCATGTATTCGTCCTTTCTTCTTCTTTGATGCAATCTATCATAACGGATCTATACAAAAAAAGCAAAATCTGCTGTGCATCGGCCATCAGCTCTCCAGACAATACCGACTGCACCGCTCGATGAATTCCTTTTCCGGATGCGCCAGTTCCACACGTTTTGACTGAATCCAGCCTACGACGAATTGATAGGGCAGATCACGGACCGGGACACACGTCAGCCGATGATCGGTGACGCTGGGTTCAATATATCCCGTCCCTATATTGTAACTGTCGGTGTTGCAGATGATGTTGTTCATGGTCGCACGCTCCAAAACCTGTATGGACTGCTCGGCTTTGAGAATGATCGCTTCCTCCCGAAAATTCAGTGAATCTGTATCCTGTTCATAACACACATAAGGATAAGCGGATAATTCGGAGAGCATGACTGCAGTGCGGCCTTCCAGAGGATGTCCCTTCCGGATGAAAGCGTGAGGGCGAAATCGCTTCAATTCATTGAATTCCAAACCCTTTCCGGCTAGGTATTGCCGCATATATTTTTCGGAGGAGTTGATCAGTGATATGATTCCAAGACTGCTCTGATGTGTATACACGTCTTCGATGATCTGATCCGTTTTGCTCTCCCGCAGAAACAGCTCGTACCGGCTGGTATTGTAGGTGTCCATGAAATCGATCATTGCGCGCACGACAAACGTGTAATGCTGGGAGCTGACGACGACTCTTAAGAATTCCCTGTGGCTTTTTTCGGCAAAACGTCCTTCGATCAGTGTAACCTGATCCAGAAGATCTCTGGCATAGCGGAGCAATTCCTTCCCTTCCGGCGTAAATTGCAATCTTTTGGAATTGTCCCGGTTAAAGATCCGAATATCAAGATCTGCCTCCAGATCACGAATTGCCTTGGAAATCGCCGGCTGGGAGACAAACAGGTTCTTGGCCGCTTTGTTGATGGAGCCGCAGGCACCCACCTCGGCCACATATCGCATCTGCTGGATCGTCATCGCACCATCCTATAATTATTTGTTATATAATTACATAGTATTTATATATTATACAGTAATGTATCTCTCCTGTACAATGATTGTGTAGAAATAGGTTTCAACACTGCAGATATATAGGAGGATTACCATGAACGATAAAGGATTCCGGACCAATATCATCCATTCCGGCGAAGTGGATTTTATGAAAAAGGTCATGAGCGGCGTAGCCGTTCCCAAAGTTGCCCCAATATTTATGAGTTCCGTTTTTTCTTTTGACGATGTGCCGACGCTTGATCGTGTCTATGACGGCACCGCAGACGGATACGTCTACGCCAGAATGACCAACCCCGGCACCGACGGTGTCTGTGAAGTTCTGGCAGCAGCCGAAGGCTGCGACGGTGCCGTCGCTTTTTCCTCGGGCATGGCAGCCATCATCACCTCGTTTCTCTCCTTCGTCAAATCCGGAGATCATATCATCTCTTCTCCTGTCCTGTACGGCGGCGTTTACGACTATCTGAAAAATGAGCTGCCGCGCTTCGGCGTTGAGACCACGTTCGTGGACTTTAAAAAGGAAAATATCGAAGACCACATCCGCCCCAACACCAAGATCATTTACAGTGAATCCATCATCAATCCGCTGATGAGCGTACTGGACATCCAAAAAGTTGCGGACATCGCCCACAAACACGGCTGCAAATTTATTCTTGACAGCACGTTCTCCACGCCTGCAGTTGTCCGGCCCATGGACTTCGGCGTAGACGTCGTCGTCTACAGCACCACAAAATTCCTGGGCGGCCACAGCGACATCATCGGTGGCGCCATCTGTGCCAACAAGGAAGATCTTCCGATCTTTCATAAAATGAATACACTGTACGGCAACATCATGAGCCCCTTTGACGCCTGGCTGCTTGCCAGAAGCTTAAAGACGCTGGAAATGAGAGTAAAGCTGCACAGCGAAAACGCGCTGAAAGTCGCTGAATTCTTTGAAAAGCATCCGAAGATCGAAAAAGTCTATTATGCAGGACTTCCGTCTTCTCCTTACTATCAGCTGGCTCAGGAGCAATTTGTGGAAGGCCGCTGCGGTGGCATGCTCTCCGCTGACATCCGTGGAGGAGAAAAAGGCGCCAGCGATTTTATCGCTGCCTGCGAATCCATTAAATTCGTTCCCAGCCTGGCAGGTGTAAGCACGACGATCTCTTATCCTGCAAAGACCTCTCACAGGGCCTACTCCAAAGCAGAAATGGATGCCGCCGGCATTTCCATGGGACAGCTGCGCTTCTCCATCGGCCTGGAAAATGCCGAAGATATCATCGCAGAATTCGAGAAAGCGTTGGAATCTGTGGAATAACGAACCCAACCGGAACGAGTAAAGCCCGCCATCACGGCGGGCTTTTGATTGTTTCCCAATATGCGGCATCAGTCGATCATTCGACGTGCGCTCCGGCGCTGTTGAGATAGCGCTTTGTAAAGGGGCAGTTCGCAAAACAGATGCCGCAGATCGTCGCATCCGGTACGCCAAAATTTTCGTCCGACAACCGGTTGGCTGTTTCCTCGCAAGCTTTCATTCGGAACATGTCGTCCCGATCCGACTCCGGGCACCAATGATTTCCGAGTATCGCCTGAGCCGGACAGACCAGCCGACAGATCTCACAATCCCCGCACAAAGGGGCCACCTGTCGACTGGCCGTTTCCAACGGCGCATCTGTCAGCACAGAAGATAGCCGGACCGCACCGCCGTACTGAGGCGTGATCAGCAGATTGCTCTTTCCGATCCAACCCAAAGCGCTGCGCACCGCCACGGTTTTGTGGGGAAGCTGCGTCCTGTTTTCGGGCAGCTTGACCACGTTTTCCGTGGTGTTCGCAAGAGCCTTATAGCCAGCGGCCATCAAATAATCTGCAGCTGTAGATGCTAAATCATTCAATCTGGCATTGATATCATGATATGCTTTGTAATAGTCGGCAGTTGGCCCGTCTTCGATCTCCCCTGCAATCGGCTTCGGCAATTTGATGCCGATGGAGATCCCGCAGGGGAAACCTGCCTCTTTTACTTCAGAAAGATCCCCAAATCCAACGAGATCTGCGCCTTGGGCCAGGAGCAATTCTCTGATCTGTGTCGTAATGCTTTTCATTCAACCCTGCCATTTCTCATGATACACGATCTCATCCAGGCTCTTGCGGGGACGCGCTGCCGGAGTTTCATCTGCGTATCCGATCACCAGAACCGCCACCACGTACTTATCTTCCGGAATTTCCAGGACCTGCCGGATCTCATTCTGAGTATACCAAGCGATCCAGCAGCTGGAAAGCCCCAACGCCTCTGCCTGAAGGACGATGTGCTCCCCCTGGATGGATACGTCCCGGATGCATTGCTTCAATTCTAACTGCGGACTTTGCTCATCCAGGGTCAGTTCCCCGGAGGGGATGCGCGCCCGTATATCTGCGACACAGGCAATAAAGAGCGGCGCCTGCTTCATCCATTTCTGATCATGGCTGACTTGCGCTACCTGGGTCCGCATTTTGTCGTCCCGAATAACGATGAACCGGCCGGACTGGGTGTTGCTCCCCGTCGGAGCCAACCTGGCCGCTTCCAGCAGAAGCGTCAGTTTCTCTTCTTCTACAGGAGCATCTTTATACCGTCGCACACTCCTGCGTTGTTGTATGGCCTTTTGAACTTCCATTGTGATTTTCCTCCCATTCTTCCTTCAATAATCCATAGTAACACCGACTCTTTAGGCTGTCCACATGCCACTCGTACGCTCTTCGCACGCCTTCCGGCCGCATTCCGCATCGCTCCATTACTCGGGCAGATCTTGTATTTTTCTGAATGCAGGTCCCATCGATCCGATAAACACCGTCCCGGGTAAACGCATACTCCATCAACGCACCGAGCGCTTCGCGCACATAGCCTTTGCCCCAGTATTCCGGATCTGTAAAATATCCGATCTCCACCCGTTTTCCGGCCGGGCTCTCTTCAGAGACCGTATAACCAATACCACCTACATATGACCCTTCTCTGGTTTGAATGACCAGATAGATCTTGCTCCGGGCAGGCTCTGCGATTGCCAGAATCGCCTGCCGAAGATTTTCCCGGGATTCCGCAAGCGAATGCGTGAACACATCCTGAATGTAGTACATGATATCCGGGTCGGAGATCAGTGTGTGATGATGATGCAGATCCGACCATTCATATTCTCTCAAGAACAACCTCGGCGTCTCGATCCGAATCCCTTTCATGAAATCCTCCTGCCCCTGCTGCAGCAAAATATTTACTCAGCCGTTTCCAAAAATCGTCCGATCTCCGCCCAGAACACTCCGTCCGTCATTCGGGAGAACAGTTCAAGGCCCAGATCCGTCCCGCCGGGGCCGTTGCAGAATACGCAGCCGCCGTCGCCTGTGGACAGATCGATCACCGCAAAGCTTCGATACCCTCCGTTATCGCCCCAATGCCATACAGCAGAGGGGTCCTTGGATGGAATCCCCAGCCCCAGGCCCCAGGATACACCATCGTCCGCTTTGTTCTGAGGGCTTCGCATTTCCCGGAACAAGGACTCCGACAAGTGTCCCTGATGATGGAAAAGCTCCAACAGAAATTCGCTGAAATCCCGTGCGCCGGAATACAGCGACCAGGCGGCATTGGGTTCCGGCGCATTGCCGGCCAGATCCACATGATCCCGCAGAGGAAGCATAGCGCCTTTTTCGTTGAACTTGCAGCTCATTCGCTTCCCAACGGAAGGATCCCAGATCGCTGCGCTGTTTTCCATTCCCAGCGGTGTAAAGAATTCATCCATCATGTGATCCACAAAGGATTTTCCGGTCACCTTTTCCACGATCTTCTGAAGATAGTAATACCCTTCCCCCGAATAGCTGAATCCTTTGCCGGGCTCGAACAAAAACGCCAGGGGCTTATCAGCCCAATTGGGCAGTCCGGCACCATGGGAGAGGATCTGCCGAATGGTCACTTGGCGGATCCTGTCGTCGTCTGTGACCCGGATCCCCTGTGCCAGTTCAGCAACGGGCTTGTCCAGCGAAAAAATGCCGCGATCCACCAGTCGCAGAACCAGTGTGGCAAACAAGGTCTTCGTCAGGGAGGCGGCTTCGAACATGGTATCCGGCGTCATGCTTTCGCCCGTTTCCGTATTTTTCACCCCAAAGGCGATGGTTTCTTCGGCAGTACCGCACCGGATCAGGCGGCAGGTGATACCTGGCACCTGATATTTGGCTGACAGCGCCTTAAGCACCTGTGGGTCGATACAGTTTTCAATAAGTCTCATACTTGCTCCGTTTCGTTCTTATCGTTCTTCGTATTCAATCTCGTCCTGACGTCCGTCGGAGATGCCCAAATCGTTGCCCAGCAGCCCGCCGGATACGACGGCATACCTCCCGAACTTCTTTCGAATGCTGTCCAGCGTTTCTTCCACGGCACGATCCTGTGCTTCCGATGGTTCCTTCATTGTGTCGAAGCTGAGCTGCTCGTCGGTCTGCTCATCAGACAG
>DPKU01000160.1 GCA_003542355.1 Clostridiales bacterium
CGTTACCAGACAGGTCGTTGTGATTCCATCTAGCCTGATTTTTTCTGATTCATTTTCGACACGTGCAGTCCCGTTGCAGATAAGGGTCAAAGGACACTTCACAGTATGGCAATTGAATCAGAAATCCTGGCAGATCCCTGTCCTGGAAGGAGCTCTGGCCTATGCCAGACAAGCCATCGTACCGGGCGGCACCTTCACCAATCAGATTTATCTGGATGAATATATTTCTTATTCCTCCAACCTGGAGGACGCCATAAAACTGCTGCTGGCCGATCCACAGACCTCCGGGGGATTGCTGTTTGCCCTGAACGAAAAAGATGCTCAGGAATTGGTCCGAAGACTGCAGGATCACGTGGCCCATGCAGAGATCATCGGCGTTGCAACAAAAGAAAAAGAATACCGGATCTATGTAGAATAAATGCGATCCGGCATCAAATCATCAAGGCATAGACGCCAGAGACGTCTATGCCTTCTTCTTTTGCGGCTTGTTCAAGGGCTTCCCTGCTTTCCTGCGGAGCGCACCAGGCCATGCCGCAGCCGGAAGTGATCTCCCTGGGCACGGGGATCAATCTGCCTGGCAATGAACGGGCATTGCATGCCTTCTCCATGGCCATGGCTGCAGTCGTGGTGTGAAATGTGATCACAAGTTTCAATTCTTTCTCTCTCATAAAGCGATCTCCCGGACCGCCCGGATCGCTTCGTCGATCTCCGCCTCGGTATTGAACCAGCTGAAGCTGAACCGGACGGCACCGCGGTCCTGCGTGCCCAGCGCCTGATGCATTCTGGGCGCACAGTGGGCGCCGGGACGTGTAGCGATATCATATTTTTGAGACAGCTCGTCCGAAACAGCGCCGGAATCGTAATCCCTGATATTGAGCGCCACGATGGCCATGCGCTGCGATGCGGAAAAATCACCGTAGACGGTAACGCCTTCGATCCGTGAAATCCCTTCGTAAAAGCGGCGCATCAAGGCAGTCTCCTTTGCGGATATGGCGTCGATCCCGATCTCCCGAATAAAATCCACAGCTGCGGAAAGGCCTGCGATACCGTGACTGTTCAGGGTACCGGCTTCCAATCGCGTGGGGTATTCCTGAGGCTGGTATTTGCTGTAGGACTGAACACCTGTCCCGCCTACTTTCAGGGGCCGGATCTCCACGCCCGCCCGAAGGCACATGCCACCGGTGCCCTGGGGTCCCAGAAGGCCCTTGTGACCCGTAAAACAGAGGATGTCGGCACCGATCTGCTCCATATCGACAGGGATGCACCCGGCGGTTTGGGATGCGTCTACGATCAAAAGAGCGCCTTGCCGGCGGGCGATGCGGCTCACACGGGCCAGATCGATCATCCCTCCGGTCAGATTGGACGCGTGATTGCAGACGACGGCTTTCGTATCCGGCCGGATCAGCGTCTCAAAGTCCTTATAGGACACATTTCCATTCGCATCAGCAGGAACAAAGCTCAACTCCACTCCCTGCTCAGCCTCCAGCCGGTACAGCGGGCGAAGGACCGAATTGTGCTCCAGATCCGTTGAGATCACGTGATCGCCCGGCAAGATCGTTCCATTGATCGCAATGTTCAAAGCTTCGGTGGAATTGCACGTAAAGACCACATGCTCTGCTTTCGGGCATCCCAGCAATTCTGCGATTTTGACCCGGGCTTCGTAGACCGTACGGGATGCCCTGAGTGATCCGCTGCTGGTGCCCCGGGCGGAGTTGCCAAGGGAATGCATGGCTTCCGCCACGGCTTCGATGACCTGAGGCGGTTTCTGCAGAGTCGTTGCGGCATTGTCCAGATAGATCATGGTTTGATCACTTTCCCTGCGGCGCTGAGAGCTTCTACGATAGTATACATATTGGAAACCGAACCCACTGCCAGTTTTTCCGACAGGCCGTAGAAATTCAGGCAAGTCCCGCAGGTGAGCACTTCCACCCCTTGGGCTTCAAGGCTTTTAATGTCCTCCAGTGATGCGGAGCCCTCCACGGTCAATTTCGCTCCGGCATTATAAAATATCATCGCCTTGGGAAGCTCTTCCAGTTGGGAAAGCGCATAGATGAATCCTTTCATCAGTATTTCACCCAACGCATCGTCTCCACGCCCCATGGTATCGCTGTCAAAGGCAATGACGGTGGTGCCCCGGGCATCCGGAATGCAACCGATTTCTTCTTCTGCGGCAATGGGTCCTGCGGCGCCTGGCACTTGCGCCCTGATCACAAAATGATTGTCCTCCAGTTTTTCACTGACGGGATTCAGGTTTTTCCCCGAGACAAATTTCATCACATTCTGCACTGCGGTCTCGTTGTCCACGTGGACTTCGATGATCCCGCCCTCTGTCATTTCACCCAAGGACTTCATGGTCTTGACCACCGGGATCGGGCACGCATCCCCCACTGCATTTACTACGACATTCGACATTTTTTCTCCTCCCATATGGTAAAAAAGCGTTTGACATCGAAAGATCCGATATCAAACGCTTCGGTTTTGGCGGGAACATGTGAGAATCGAACTCACCCGAGAGGCTCTTAACCCCTCACAACGGTTTTGAAGACCGCAAGGCACACCAGCACCCATCTGCTCCCGTAACGTTACGTATTCTACACGAATCATCCCAAAATATCAAGAAGCATTTTGATAACGGCCGGGATCTCTGCATCACTGATCGTGCGCATGTCCAGCAGAAGATGTCCTTCGCTGATCCTGGCGATCACCGGCGGCTCCTGACTGCGAAGCTGTCGCTCCAAGTCCGCGGTACTGCGATCCAAAGGCTCCACTCCGACTGCGATCGTTGGAAGATCCAGCATCGGCGCCGAGCCTCCTCCGACTCTCCCCACTTCCCGTCGAACCGAAAAGCGGACATTGCCGCGATCCGACAGCTGTGCGACCATGGAATCCGCCTTCTTTTGCAGTTCCGGAAGCGAAGCGGTGATCATGGAAAGCACCGGGATATCACGGCAAGCTTGCTTCGGGTCACGATACAGACGAAACGTCTCTTCCAACCCGGCCAGTGTCATTTTATCCACCCGGACGACTCTTGCCAGTGGATGGCGTTTCAT
>DPKU01000053.1 GCA_003542355.1 Clostridiales bacterium
CTATGATCCATGCAACCGCCACACAGAAGACAAATGCCAGCGCATTTCGCCTCACAGCCAGTTTTTTCCCAAAGAACCGGGATTCCACAGGCAGGGTCACGACGCCAACCATCATGAGCGTGGTCACGAACATGGCGATCTGTCCGTACCCGGCGCCAGCCTCCAGCAGGGAGGCGGCCAACGGAAAGGCCACGAAGCCCGGGATCAGGGTAATCGATCCCAATACGGCGGCGATCGTCATGCCGGCCAAGCCGGATTCCTGTCCGATCAACTGGGAGATGACGTCCCGGTTCAGGACCGTCAGCATAATGCCGATGATGATCAGCACACTGAGAAACTGAGGCAGGATATTCTCAAAGGATTTCCAAGTCTTGCGCAAGACCAGTCGGGTCTTTGCCCGATCCTTTGCAAAGGAGAGTCCCAGAAAAGCCAGGGCGATGATATACAATGCGTAGGTGTACATAAATGTTTCCTTTCTTTTATCAGACACGAACAGGTTGTTGCCCCTCGTATCGATGCAATCAATTATATCGATTGCATGAAGCAAGTCAACCGTATGCGAAAAAATAATTGACATATGTCGAAAAAGTGGTACTGTTAATAAGCAGGCAAGTTTGTATTGCAGAGCAGGAGAGAACAGATGTCCAGACCCAAAAAGTGCAGAAAAGTGTGTAATTTACCCCGGGTGAACGCCTTTGCCCCACTGGATGATCCAGGGGTCCCAACGGATGAGATCGCCCTGATGATCGAAGAATTCGAAACAATTCGCCTGATCGACCACCAGGGACTTACACAAGAGGAATGCAGTCAGTATATGAATATTGCCCGTACCACCGTGCAGCAGATCTATACCGACGCCCGGCAGAAAATCGCTACGGCGCTGGTGGAGGGGCGGTTGCTTCGCATCGACGGGGGACACTACAGTTTGTGTGACGGCAAGGAAGACCGATGTGCCTGCGGCGCCTGCGTCAGAAAGAAGAGTCGGACAGACGACTCAATCGGAAGGAGTCAACAAATCATGAAAATTATGATACCGGTAGATGAAAAAAAGAACGGAACAGGGGTATGCCCCTCGTTCGGAAGAGCACCCTACTATATGCTGTTTGATGTGGCGACCCGGGAAATCGCATATTTGGACAATCCCGCCGCAGACGCACCCGGCGGAGCCGGGATCAAAGCGGCACAGTTCGTTGCGGATCAGAAGGCCGACGTTCTGCTCACACCCCGATGCGGGGAAAATGCAGGAGAAGTGCTCAAAACAGCCGGTGTTCTGCTGTTCAAAACCGTCGCAGGCTCTGCGGAAGAAAACATCGCTGCCTATGAGGCCGGTACGCTGTCACCGATCACCCAGTTTCACGAAGGATTTCACGGAAAACAATGAAGATCGCAATATTGAGCGGCAAAGGAGGGACCGGCAAGACGTTTGTATCGGTGAATCTGGCCGCCGCATCCGCTTCTTCCATGTATATCGATTGCGATGTGGAAGAGCCCAACGGCCGATTCTTTTTCCGGCCCGAAAATATCCAGACCGAAGCGATCAGCGTCCTGCTGCCCGTATTTGATGCATCTTTGTGTGACGGCTGCCGCACGTGTGTGGATTTTTGCAAATTTAATGCACTGGTGTATATCAAAGAGAAACCGCTGGTGTTTCCCGGCGTCTGTCATTCCTGCGGAGGCTGCGCTTTGGTTTGCCCGAACGGCGCTGTGTCCGAAACGCCCCGTCCCATCGGTGTGATCGAGACGGGAACAAGCGAAGGCACGGCCGTTGTGACCGGGATATTGGAACCGGGCGAGATCTCCGGCGTTCCGATCATCCGAGCCGCGCTGGACAAAGCCTCCCAGTCGGAGGGCCTTGTGGTGATCGATTGTCCGCCGGGAAGCGGCTGTGCCGTTCTGGAAAGCGTATCGGAGGCCGATTACTGCGTATTGGTGGCGGAACCCACGGCGTTTGGTCTGCACAACTTTGCCATGGTGCTGGATTTGGTTCGGCTTTTGGGAAAACCCTGTGGTGTCGTCATCAATAAAACAGAGGGACAGTATAAAGAGTTGGAAGACTACTGTGCTTCCCATCGTGCGAATATCCTTTGCCGGATCCCCTACAGCAGCGAACTGGCCACATGGGGTGCGAAAGCCCAGATCGCCGGGCGGGAGAACAAGGAGATGGCTGCCGTGTTTCGCGGCCTCCTGAACAAGATCGAAAAGGAGGCGGGCTGATGAAAAAATTGCTCATTCTCAGCGGAAAGGGCGGGACCGGAAAGACGACTGCGGCCGCTGCATTCATCGATTTTATCAAGGCTCGGGCTTTTGCGGACTGCGATGTGGATGCGCCGAATCTGCACCTGGTGGCCAAGCTTGCGGGCGCGCCGCGCACCTGGGAGTATTACGGAACTCAGAAGGCAAGGATCGATCCGAAAATCTGCACCGGATGCGGCGCATGCTATGACCATTGCCGGTTTCAGGCCATTAAAAAAAGCGGAAGCGTGTATCAAGTGGACGCATTTGCCTGTGAGGGCTGCGGCGTTTGCGAATATGTATGCCCGGTCCAGGCCGTGGCACTGACAGAGGATGTGTCAGGCATTCAAATGCTGTACACCGGTGATGCGGTATTCTCTACAGCCCAGCTCAAAATGGGCCGCGGGAATTCGGGAAAACTGGTTTCAGCGGTCAAATCGGCTTTGTCCGAGCATGCCCCGGAAACGGATCTGGCAGTGATCGATGGATCTCCGGGTATCGGTTGCCCGGTGATCGCTTCGGTGACGGGTGTGGACCTTGTCCTGATCGTTGCAGAACCTTCGCTGTCTGGGATCAGCGATATGAAGCGCATCGTATCGACCGCCAGGATCCTGAATGTGCCGATCGCTTTATGCGTCAACAAGTTTGATCTGTACGAAGATCACACCGACGCCATCGAAGCCTGGTGCGAGGAAGAAGACATTCCTTTCGCTGGAAGAATTCCGTACGATCACTGCGCCTCGGAAGCCATCAATCAGGGCCACAGTCTGGCGGAGACCGGTTGCCCGGCTGCCCTTGCGCTTCGGTGTGTTTTGACTCAGGTTCTGGAACTGCTGGAGGTGCAGGAATGCGGATAGTCTGTTTATCGGAAAACACGTCAAGAAAGAATCTGCTCACAGAGCACGGGCTGAGCCTTTATCTGGAGACCAAAAGGCACAAGATCCTTTTTGATGTGGGACAATCCGGTTTGTTTCTGCGCAATGCGCAGGCGCTGGGCGTGGACCTGTCTGCTGTGGATCTGGCGGTGATCTCCCATGGCCACTCCGATCACGGCGGCGGGCTGGAAGCCTTTCTGTCGATCAACGATCATGCGCCCGTTTACATGAATGAATTCGCCTTGGAACGGCACTGCGCACTGCCTGAGCGGGAGATCGGACTGGATCCGAAGTTCAAAGATCACCCCAGGATCTTTCTGACTGGCGACGAAACCACGTTCGACGAAGAACTGATGATCTTTACCGGCAACCACAAACCACAGCCCTATCCCACAGACAGCCATGGATTTACAGTCATTCGGGACGGGCAAATGGTTCGGGATGATTTTCATCACGAGCAATACCTGCTGATCAAGGATGGAGACAAAACGTATCTGATTTCCGGATGCTCTCACAAAGGGATCCAGAATGTGATGTACTGGATGCGTTCCTGCCCTCCGGATATGGTGGTAGGCGGCTTCCATCTTTCCAAGGTTCCCGTGGATGAATCCGGCAAACCAAGACTGGACGATGTGGCCTGCACTCTGTTAGAATATCCCTCGGTGTACTACACCTGCCACTGCACCGGGATTCAACAATATCAATATTTAAAGACTCGCATGCGTGGACGACTGGAATATCTGTCTGCAGGCGATGAATGTCAATCAACAGCGAAGTAGGAGGAAATTCATGAGCGAAAATTGTTCCCAAAATTGTGAAAGCTGCAGCGAAAACTGCAACGAAAGAAAGGCTGAAAGCCTGTTGGTGCAGCCGCACGAAATGAGCCACATCAAAAAAGTGATCGCCGTCGTCAGCGGAAAGGGCGGTGTCGGAAAATCTCTGGTCACCTCATTGCTGGCCGTAATGGCCCACCGGAAAGATTATAAAACCGCTATTCTGGATGCGGACATCACCGGTCCGTCGATCCCGAAGGCTTTTGGTCTCCACGGAAAAGCGACCGGCTCAGAAACCGGGATCTATCCGGTGCAGACGAAGCTGGGCTTGTCGGTGATGTCGTTGAATCTTCTCACAGAAAACGAAACGGATCCCGTGGTCTGGAGAGGCCCGATCATTGCCGGAACGGTGAAACAATTCTGGTCCGATGTGATCTGGGGCGATGTGGATTACATGTTTATCGACATGCCTCCGGGCACCGGCGACGTGCCGTTGACCGTATTCCAATCCATTCCCGTGGACGGCGTCGTGATCGTGGCGTCTCCCCAGGAGCTGGTGGGAATGATCGTGGAGAAGGCTGTCAACATGGCTAAAATGATGAACATTCCTGTATTGGCTCTGGTGGAAAATATGAGCTATGTGCTCTGCCCGGAGTGCAAGCATGAGCACAGCATATTCGGGAAGAGCCACATCGAAGCCATCGCAAAAAAGCATGGCGTAAACACCGTTGCCCGCATGCCTTTGGATCCTCGTTTGGCAGCAGCCAGTGATGCAGGGACCATCGAATTGTTTGACGGGGACTGGCTGGACGGGATCCTGGACGAAATCGAAAAATTATAGCCGGCGGGTCACCCGCTGCAGAGGAGGAAATAATGAAGATCGCAGTAGCAAGTATAGGAAATACGGTGTGTGCCCACTTCGGGCATTGCGAGAGTTTTCAAGTATTTATGGAACAGGAAGGCTGTATCACCAGCGCAGAAACAGTACCCAATCCTGGTCACAGACCTGGATTTTTACCGAACTTTCTGGGAGACATGGGGGTGGATGTGATCATCGCCGGCGGCATGGGCGGCGGCGCTGTGGAAATATTCAACGAGCGGAACATCGAGGTGATCGTCGGAGCCGAGGGCGACGCCCGGACCGCAGCAGAAAGCTATCTGGCCGGAGCGCTGAAAAGCACCGGGTCGGTCTGCCATTCCCATGAGCATTCGGGAGATTGCGGCACACACTAAACAATACATGTCAGTAGAATGGCCGCCGTCACGCGATGTGACGGTGGCTTTTTCTTCCGATTTATGGTATTTATTAAGCATCAGAAAACTTTTCTGTCTGCAAGCGAAAGCTGCAGGCAATTCAACTTAGCAGTCTTTCAGTCTCAATGTGACAAAGTTACAGTGTCCGGTACTTCTTTTGTCTATTATTTAACAAGAAAGAATCGTCAACACATGCAGAAACTTTGAGGTGAAGTATGGATAAAAAAGTAGTTATCATCGGCGGAGTCGCAGGAGGCGCTACGGC
>DPKU01000137.1:0-17260 GCA_003542355.1 Clostridiales bacterium
ACCCGTTCCGTGACATTGATCCGCACGGTCCCCATGGGAATTCTGCGGATTTTCACGTTTTTGATGTAGGGATCCTCCAACAGCTTGTCGCGGATCTGGAATATGTCAAACTCGAAAGTGTTTTTTCCTGTTTTGATACCGGTCATCTGGATCAGCTGCGACCGAGTGTAATACTCGTTCCCGCTCACGTCGATGCTGGTGATGTTAAAGTATTCGGACGTCAAAAAATAGTACCCGCCGGCACATAACAGACAGAAGATGCAGAATTTCAGGAAATATCTCTTCTTCTTTCTCTTTTTCTTCTTTTTGCCCGAGGCCGCGGGACGATAGGTCGTCTCAAGAGTCTGAGGGGGCAGCTCTATCGTATCGGTGTCGGTGTATTCTTTGATCTCGTCCATTCTACTCTGTTCTGATCGCATCCAGTTCCAGGTTGTCGTAAATGATATCTGCGGCGTCGGCCCGCCCGAGACGGGCGGAAGCCAGAGACATGGCGTTGAGCTTCTCTTTATTGTTTTTCAGCTTGAGCACATAATATGTAAATATCGACTCTTTGGCCGTCAGCTGCTCCTCTCGGATCAGGATGGCTGCGCCCGCATCCGAAAGGGCTTTGGCATTGTGATACTGATGATCGTTGGTGACATTGGGCGAAGGAATGAGCAAACTCGGCTTGCCGCAGACGGTGATCTCAGCGATCGCAATGGCTCCGGCCCGGCTGATCACCAGGTCTGCCGCATTCATAAGCTGTGGCATGTTCTCAGCATAGGGCAGCAGCGTGACGGTATCTTTCCAGGGAATTGTGCCAAGCGCCTCGTTCACTTCATCATAATACCGCTTCCCCGTCACGAAAACCAGCTTTGTTTCGGAAGCTTTCAACTGAGGGATCATCCGGATCATCTCCCGGTTGAGCATCTGGGCGCCCAGGCTGCCGCCAAAGAACAAAACGACGAAGTCCGTAGGCGAGAAGCCCAGATCTCCCCGGCAGTCGGTTATGCCTGTCAGAACAAACTCTTTTCGCACGGGATTGCCTGTCAAAACCAGCTTCTCCTGATATCGAAAGGCTTTTGCCGAATCCTGAAAGCTGATGAATGTTTTTTTGACATATCGTTCCAGCATCCGGTTGGCCATGCCCGGAACGGCATTCTGCTCGTGGATATAGGTGGGAATGCCGCGCTTTGCGGCCTCCCGGATCACCGGCCCTGTCACATAGCCGCCGGTGCCGATCACACGATCGGGCTGGAACCGATCCAGGATCTTCCGGATCTGAGCGCTGCCCCGAAGCATGTTGCAGAAGGTGCGGATGTTTTTGAGCGGATGACGCCGATCCAAACCGCTGGCGGCGATCCGCTCGATGGGATAGCCGGCGGCCGGCACCAGCGCATGCTCCATTCCCTTTTCTGTTCCAACGAAAAGGATCTGGGCCTCCGGGTGTCTGCGCTTTATTTTATCTGCGATGGCGATGGCCGGATAGATATGTCCTCCGGTCCCGCCGCAGGTGAACAGCACTTTCATTTCTTGTTTCCTCACAGCCGCTTGGACGGCACTGCCTGTCTGGAAATATTGGTCATGATCCCCATCAGAGAAAGAAAGATCACCATAGCATTCCCACCCTGGCTCACAAAGGGGAGGATCACCCCCGTGGGCGGAAAGGACGCCGTCACCACCGCGATGTTCATCAGGACCTGAAGGCTCAGAATGATCGTGGTGCCAGCCGCCAGCATCATACCGAAATAGTCCTTTGCCCGGATCGCGATATGACAGCAGCACCAGATCAGACCCAGGTACGCGGCCATCAAGACAAGGACCCCTACGAATCCCAATTCTTCGCCGATGATCGCCAGGATAAAGTCGTTCTGAGGTTCCGGCAGGTACAGTGTTTTCTGAATGCTCTGCCCCAGTCCCACGCCGAACACGCCGCCGGATCCCAGTGCCAGAAGGGACTGGACCACCTGATACCCGGACCCGAGAGAATCCTTAAAGGGATCCGTAAAGCTGATCACGCGCTGAAGGCGGTATTCCCCGCCGGGCGCCAGGACGGCCAGACTGGCCAGGGCCACCCCGCCTATAAATGTCGCCGTCACCCAGATGCGCGGCAGGCCCGCGACATAAAGCATTCCTACGACCAACAGCACCACTAGCCCGGCCGTGGACAGATTCGGCTGTTTGTAGATCGCAGCAAAGCAGATGCCCGCCAGAAGCAGCGTCGGCAAAATCCCTTTAAAAAACCGCCTGGACCGGGTAGGGTCCTCCGATAAAAAGGACGCCAAGAAGATGATCAGAGAGAACTTGATCACCTCTCCGGGCATCACCGTAAAGTACTTGAAATCCAGCCAGCGGGTCGCATTGTTGATGGTCAATCCCAAAGGCGTGAATATCAAAAAGAGCAAGCCCATTCCGATCACCAGAAGCGGCCAGGATAAATGCTTTAGATAATGATAATCAAAAAACGAAAAAAATACAAATCCGACCCAGCCGATCAGGACCCACATGCTGTCTTCGATCAGGTATTTGTAGGGATTGCCGAATTTGCTCAGGGCATTGTAATAGCTGGCGCTGAACACCATCACGATGCCGAAGATTGACAGACCCAGCACCAGCAGCACTAGGATAAAATCCCCTTCTTTCAATTGTTTCAGGGCTTTCTCCCTCATGATCTCCTTCTCCGAATGCACTATTTTTCCAGCGCATGTACAAGCTCTTTAAAGTGACGGCCCCGTTCTTCAAAATTGTTGTACATTCCCCAGCTGGCACAGGCCGGCGACAGCAAGACCGCATCGCCCGGGCGCGCCAGTCGCGCGGCTTCGGCCACGCATTGAGCCATGTCACGACAAAAGTGGATAGAGCTTTCCGGAAATCCGTTCGTCCTTGCGCTCTGCGCAATCCGTTGCGCCGTCTCCCCCAGGAGGAGCAAATGCTGTACGCGGCCTTCGAAGGCTGCCGTAAACGGATCAAAATCTGCGTTCTTCTCATAACCCCCTGCGATCAGGAGCAGCGGGCTTGAAACAGCCTGGATCGCCTTGATGGCCGCATCCGGGTTCGTTCCCTTGGAGTCGTTGATGTACGCCACCCCGTTGATTCGGGCTACGGATTCGATACGATGCTCTACACCGCCAAACGTACAAAGCGCTTCACGGATCGCAACTGTCGGCACACCTGCAAAAAAGGCCGTGGCAGCAGCAGCCAGTGCATTTTCGAGATTGTGGGCACCAGGGATCTTCAGATCCTTCACGCCACACAGATCGGTCCGGGCAGATCCCTTGCCGGCAATGAGGATGCGCTCGTCTTCCACATATGCGCCGATAACCAGCGGGCCCCGGGCAGAAAACGGGATCGCGTTCCCTTTCATCGCCGAATCAGAAAGCCCGGCACAGATCGCATCATCGGCGTTGTAAATGCAGTAATCTCCTTCCACTTGATTCTCAAAGATCCTGAATTTGATCCGGATGTATTCTTCCAGGCGTCCGTGGCGATCCAAATGATCCGGCGTGATATTGAGAATAGCAGCAACATGAGGGCGAAAGTCCACGATCGTCTCCAGCTGAAAACTGGAAACCTCTGTCACCATCACCGCCTCTGCTTCTGCAGTCAGGATCTGATCGGCTACGGGCATCCCGATATTCCCTACAATGCGGTGCGGCATCCCGGCCAGACGATACATCTCGCCCACCAGTGCGGTGGTGGTGGTTTTTCCGTTTGTTCCCGTGATCGCAACAAAGGCGCTGGGGCGGCTGCGGTAAGCCAGCTCCAGTTCACCGATGATTTCGACGCCTTTCCGGCTGGCGTTGGCCAGTACCGGCGCGGTCAGAGGCATGCCCGGGCTGGCGACCACCTGAACAAAATCAAAAATGTCCGGCTCGCGGCCGAAAAAGCAGTGAACGTCCAGATTTTCCAATTCTCGTATGTCTTCCACCGGAAACACATCCTCTGCTTTCCCATCGAATCCGTACACGTCTGCGCCTTGCGCAGAAAGAAGCCGCGCGGCGGCCATACCGGATCTGCCCAATCCAGCGATCAGGATCTTCTTTCTTTGTATATTTTTCATTGCGATCCCTTTCCCTGTTATAGGATGGCCACAGCCAGAACGCAGAGAACCGTTGTGACCAGGCAGAACACCATCACGATCTTGTTTTCCGACCAGCCGCCCAACTCAAAATGATGATGCAGCGGCGCCATGCGGAAAAACCGGCGTTCGTTTTGCGTTTTAAAGACATAGACCTGGATGATGACGGAAAGCGCTTCCGCCACGTAAACCCCTCCGGCCAGAGGCAGGATGAGTGTAGCGTTCATGGAGATGGCTGCCGCAGCCAGGGCACCTCCCAGCGCCAAAGAGCCGGTATCTCCCATGAACAGCTTCGCCGGATGCCGGTTGTGGATCAAAAACCCCAGACATGCGCCGAAAATAGATGCCGAAAAGACGGAAGCCTGAAACGCGCCGGTCCCCATCCCGATGATCGTCAGACAGACGGCCACGATCGCTGTGACGCCGGAAGCCAATCCATCCAATCCGTCGGTGAGATTCACCGCATTGACCATGGCGACGACGACAAAAGCCACAAATACGATATAAAATCCCCCGAAATCAACCTGGTTCCGGATCAGCGGAATATAGACGGTCGTTCCGCTTTCGGAGATCCGGCTGAGCCAAAAAGCCCCCAGGGCGGCCACAAAACCCTGCAGCGCCAGCTTCTGGCGCGCAGTCAGTCCAAGATTTCTCTTGTGGACGACCTTCAGATAGTCATCCGCAAATCCGATGGCTGCAAAGCTTAAAAACACAAAGATCATCACAGGCATCTGCCCGCCGATCCCGCCAAACCCGATGGCGGCCGCCACGATGGCGCCGATGATGGCCAGTCCGCCCATGGTAGGCGTGCCGGATTTGCTCATATGGCTGCTCGGTCCCTCTTCCCGGATGCTCTGTCCGGCGCCCAAACGGCGGAGAAACGGCAGCATCAGCGGAACCAGCAGGGCTGTGATCGCAAAAGCTGTACCGATCGCCCAATATATCTGCGTGCTCTGCATCAGGATTCCTCCTCTGTCTTGATTCGCTGACGGATCTGTTCGGCAACCCCGGCCACACCTGTTGCATTGGAACCTTTCACCAATACCACATCACCCGGTCGAAGCTCCGGAAGCAAGAAGTTCAGCGCTTCTTCGTTGGTCTGGCATCGAATCAGCAAGCCGTTGTAATCCGCCTCCTCTGCCCCTATGGCATAATACTTTGCATGATCACCGATTGCAATCAAAACATCCGGATTTTTTTCTGCTACATAACGGCCTACAGAAAGGTGTCCTTCTTCCAGATAACTGCCCAACTCCAGGATGTCTGCCAGAACGGCGATCCGGCGGCGCCCCTCTGCAGCGGCAAGAACATCCAATGCCGCTTTCATGGAATCCGGCCCTGCGTTATACGTATCATCGATGAGCGTCACGCCGCCTGCGATTTCCACATGGAGCCGTCTCTTGGCAGTCTGCATCTCAAAGAGTGCTTCGGAAGCTTCTTCCAGCGAAATGTTCAGGAATGCACCCACAGCGGCCGACAACGATGCGTTCAAGGCGTTGTGGATCCCCAGGATGGGAAGCGTAAAGGACTGGAGCAGGCCACGATGCCTGTCTTCCAGCGCAAAATGCACGCCGTCCCCTTCGGAACGGATGTCCGTCAGCTGATATTGTGCATCTGCACCTGTGCCCACGGGACAAAGCATGCAACGCCCCTTCAGCTTATCTTCCACCGTTTCGGCTGACAAAAAATCGCTGTCACTGTTAAAAATCAGCACATCCTTTGGTCCAAGATACGTTGCGATCTCCAGCTTGGCATCAGCAATGGCTTCCCGGGTGCCCAAATGCTCCAAATGGGCTGTCCCCACATTGGTGATCACAGCGATCTGAGGCCGGATCCATCGACAATAGCTCTCGAGCTCGCCTTTTCGGTCCATGCCCATTTCGAATACGATGGCTTCCGTATCTCGGTCCGCCTGAAATGCGGTGAGGCATTGCCCCAGGGTCGTGTTCAGATTTCCGACCGTGGAAATCGTATGGTATTTCTGACACAGCACACGTGCCGTCATCTCTTTTGTTGTGGTCTTTCCCACGCTGCCGGTAACGGCTACCCGATACAGGTCAAATTGCTCCAGATACGCCTGTGCTACCCAGGTCAGCCCCTGCTCTGTGTCTCCTGTAAGAATGATGCTGGCAGTGGGTTCTTTTTCCAGTATCACCTGAGTGCGTTCTTCCTGGGAGATCAGAAAAACCCGGCATCCCCGGTCCATTGCGTCCGTCAGGTAATCGTGCCCGTCTTTGTTGGGGCCGATGACCGCAACAAACATGAGCTCCTCTTTGGCATCACGGGAATCGATGACCACACCGGTGATATTCCCGCTCTGATTTCCAAAGATCCGGCCGCCACAAGCCCGGGCAATCGATTGTATGTCAGTTCTTATCACGCTGCCAACTCCTGTAGATCATTCATAATATAGCGTCACTTTCGTGTTGAGGTCGATCAGCGTCCCGCTCCGGGGGTACTGGTCCGTTACGATAAGATCTTCGTAAAGGTCGGTTTTCGGCGCTATGACAAAACCCAGGGACTGCCCGCCCAGGATGCCGATGGCATCCTCCATACTCTGGCCTATCACATCAGGCACCTCTGTCTTTCCTGTCCGGAGCACAGCCTCTTCGGCCTCGGTGTACTGGGGCTTGATATCCATATAGCGAAACACTTCCTGAAGGATGACCTTTGCGGCTGGCGCTGCGGTCTGACTGCCGTAGAGAACACCCTTGGGTGTGTCCACGATCACCAGGATCGCGATCTGAGGGTCGTCGATGGGTGCCACGCCGATAAAGGAGCCGTACACATCCGTATCCGAATAGCCGCCGCCCTCGGGTTTGCTGGCCGTTCCCGTCTTGCCGCCGATGCGATAGCCGGTCACCCGTGCAGTTCCGCCGCCGCCTTCGGTGACCACGGATTCCATGATGCTCAGGACGTCATCGGAGGTCTGGGAGGAAACACAGCGCCTGGTGATCTCCGGTCCATATTCTTCCACGATCTGGCCCTCTGCATCCACCAACGCCTTGACGAGTCTCGGCTTCATCAGAAGACCGTCATTGGCATAGGCCGATATCGCAGTGAGCAAGCTCACCGGCGTGACAGCGATCCCCTGCCCATAGGCCATTGTGGCCAGTCCCACCGGCCCGGCTGTTTCCTTTTTCTGAAGAATATTATATCCTTCTCCCGGAAAATCCACACCGGTTTTTTCCGTCAGTCCGAACTGATCCAACCCGGCATAATAGGCCGTCAGCCCGATGCGCTGCACCAGCTGGACCATCACAGGATTGCATGAATTTTGAACGGCTTGCTCCAGTGTCTGCCATCCGTGAGAATGAGGGTAATTCCAGCATCTCAGCGTAGCGTCCGCCACTTTAATACTGCCTCCGCACATGAATTTCTCCTGCAGATTGACAGCCCCTTCGTCCAGCACGATGCCGGAGGTGATGAGCTTGAATGTGGATCCCGGCTCATAGGTATCACTGATGTTGAAATTGCGCCACATTTTATTCCAATACGCCATTTGATCCTCGGCGCTCAGCGTCTCCATGATCGCCGCCTCTTCCGGATCCATCGGCACCCGGGGATCATTGGGGTCGAATTCGGGGGTCTGAGCCATGGCCAGGATCTCACCGTTCTCCGGGTCCATGATCAGGCACATCACCCGGTCGGCCTGGGTACGCTCCTGGGCCTGTACCAAAGCGGTCTCCACGATGTGCTGGATATTGGCATCCAGGGTCAGGATCACTGAATAACCGTCCCTGGGCTGATAGTATCGCTCCGTTCCATAGGACAGGCTGTTGCCGGTATTGTCTTTATTGGTGATCCAACGGCCGTCGATCCCGGCCAGATAGCGATTGTACGCCAGTTCGATCCCTGCCAACCCGTAATTGTCATCGGTCGTTCCGCCCAGTGCGTGGCAGGCAAAGGCACCCATTGGATAATAACGCTTCACGTCTTCCGTGATCTCGATCCCGGCCAGCTTTTCCTCACGGATCTGATTGGCTACGTCCATATCCACATACTTGGCGATCCTCAGCAGCTTCCGATCGGAAGTGATGATTTCCCGTATGGCTTCTTCCGACATCGCAAGATAGTTGGACAGGACGGCTGTCTGATGGATCAGATTCGTTTCGATCTCCTCCGGTGTGTTTCCGTTCCCTTTCACCGAATCTGGCCGGACCCAGATAGTATTGGTGGCGGCACTGATGGCCAGATCCCGCCCATTACGGTCCTTGATGGAGCCTCTCACCGCCTGGACCGTGCTGTCACTGGTCTGCTGATCGGTGGCCATCTGTGCATATTCCTCCGCCCGAATGATCTGGTGCCATCCCAGGCGCACGGCCAAAACCACAAAAAGAAAACAGGCAATTCCAAAAAGGAATACCAGCCTGCTTCTGTTTTTGTTTGTAGGCTCCTGGATACGCATCAGATTCTCACCGTCGATCATGCTTCAGAAAACGAAACGCCCCTCTAATAATATGAGGCGACGCGGCTACTCGTATGCCGATTCCCTGAGTGCGAGCGCGAAATCTTCCTGCACACCGGTCTGGCCATCCAGGTAGACCATCTCCTGAAAAGTGGGATACACCATGCCCATTGCCATGGCTTTGGCTTCCACCGTGGCAATACTGGTCGCTGTCTGAATTTCCACCTCCAGATTCTGGACCGTCCGCTCCACAGACAGGATCTGCCGGTTCAAAGTGTTGATATCGTACTGCATCTTCGACGAGAACGCATTGACACCGATAAGCCCGATAAATACAAAGCCGCAGAGCACCAGCAAAAAGAATGCCTGCACACGTTGGCGAACACCCAAAGGAACCGGTTTGACCTGAACTTCCGCAACAGCCTTGCTGCGGGTCGGAAAAGGTTCTGCATCAAAGCGGATGTATTCGGTTGTATACGCTGCCATTCTCTCTGCAGAGGTCATTTTGCCGATCCTTTCTCTATAATTTCTCTATCACCCTGAGTTTTGCACTGCGGGATCTGGGATTCTGCTCGATCTCTTCGGCCGAAGCCGTCAGCGGCTTGCCGGTGATTTTCTTGATGTCGGTCTTCTTTCCACAAGCGCATATCGGCAGTCCGGGAGGACAGGTGCAAGGATTGATCCGGCGATTGATGTGCTCCTTGACGATGCGGTCTTCCAGCGAGTGGAAGGTGATCACTGCCAATCTTCCTCCGGAGGCCAGAACATCCGTCAGATCGCTGAGCGCCCGTTCCAGGTGGCCCAGTTCATCGTTCACTTCAATACGGATCGCCTGAAATGTCCGTTTGGCCGGATGAGGTCCTTCTCTGCGGGCTCGGGCCGGGATGGCCGCCTTGATGATCTCTACAAGCTGCGATGTGGTAGTGATCCGCTGTTGTGTCCGGGCTTCGACGATGAAATCCGCAATGCGGGAGGCCCATCGCTCTTCTCCGTAATCCTTCAGGATCCTGTGAATTTCTCCCTGGGCGTATTCATTGACGACGACCTCAGCGGTAAGGGATCCCTGGGGATCCATACGCATGTCCAAGGGCGCTTCGTGCATGTAGGAGAAGCCTCTGGACGGTGTATCAAGTTGAAAAGACGAAACGCCCAGATCCAACAGGATGCCATCCACTTTTTCCAGATTCAGTGAATTCAGGATCGCGCGAATGTCGGAATAGTTTCCACGGATCAAGCTCCGCTTGCAGGTGGTGTCAGCCAATCGCAAGTCTGCAGCTTCCAATGCTGCGGGGTCCTGATCCACCCCTACAAAACGCCCGTCCCAGGATAAGGAGCTGCAGATGCCCAGAGCATGTCCGCCGCCGCCCAGTGTGCCGTCCACATAGATTCCTTTGGGGCGGACTGCCAGGTTTTCCAGCACTTCGTTATATAAGACAGGTACGTGATAATATTCCATAGGTTCTACACCTGATAGGTTTCCCCGATCTTCTTGAAATCGTCCGGTGAAAGTTTTCCGCCGATCTCAGAATTCTCGTAGATTTCTCTGGACCAAAGCTCGACCCGGTCCAGCATTCCGATGGTGACCAGATCCTTCTGGACTTCGGCGATGTCTTTCAGGTATTGCGGCAACGTGATCCTTCCCTGTTTATCGATCTCGCATTCCACCGCGTTTGCATACATATACCTGAGGAATGCCCGGGCCTTTTCGTCGGAGCGCGGCAGCGTTGCCAGTTTGTTCTGCTGCTCTGCCCAGGTCGACATGGGATAAATGACAAGACACTGGTCCAGACCCCTTGTCAGGACGCATTTATACCCAAGTTCATCTCTGAACTTGGCCGGCACGATCAGCCGATTTTTTGCGTCTATGGAGTTTTGATAAACACCCATTAACAAGATAGTGATCCCCCAGTGCTTTTATTAACTCCACTATAAACCACTTTACTCCCGCATGCAAGTAATTTTTGAATAAAAATGGGCGAATACACCACCTTTCCCTACCTTCTGCCCAACGTTTCCTCCACCGGCCGAATTACGACAAAACTCCTGTAAAACAACAAAAAAATCCCTGCTCAAACAGGGATTTTTCGCTACTCGTTGCATACCGGGCATGTTTTGCATATAATAAATCCGGTTAATGTCATCGGCCGGAATCTGATCTGGCCGTTCAAACGATAAGAAAGGATACCAGAGATGACGCAATGTCTCCTGGTGGGTGCCGGCGGTTTTCTCGGCGCGGCAGCCCGCTATCTCGTGATGCAGACGCCCCTCAGCATCGGCGCATTTCCCGTCAAGACACTTTTGATCAATTTCGTCGGCGCCCTGATCGTAGGGATCCTGACGGAAATGACAGGAGAGTATCCGCCCCTGAGCAGCAATCGTATGTTTTTTCTGGAGATGGGCTTCTGCGGAGGATTTACAGCCTTCTCAGCTTTCGGGCTGGAAACAGTCATGTTGTTTGAAAACGGCCGGAGCAACACGGCCTATCTGTACATCGCGCTCAGCGTCGGATTGTGCCTGGCAGGCGTGGTCATGGGTCGCGCCTTTATCAAGTCCGTCAAAGGATAGTCTCTCCGGTCCCCCTGAGCAGTCCGCCAACAACGGTGAGCCGATCAGGTGCGGAGCCTTCCGCTGCCCACTGCAGTGATATACCAAGTAGTTCCCGGCAAAGTTTTTCCACATTGCCACCCAGCGACTGGATGCTGTAGCGCATGCCTTCTTCCCTCAGGCCTCCGCCGCTTCCGGACGAAAGACACAGGCTGCCCGGAACAGTTCGCTCCATGGAAAACAGACGTTCCGTAAGCTGCTGATCAGCATCTTCCCAGGAATCACCGGCAGGAATGGACAGCGCGTACAGATCCAGATACGCAAAATGTTTCCAGAATTCGGGCACATCAAAATCGTGGGGAGGACACGCAGGGTTGATTCCATAGTTTTCGCAGCTGCGGCAGGATTCCTCAAAACGCTCCGGCTCCAGATAGTGCAGGATCATTTCCTGAATGGGCACTGTGGCCGTATGTAACATACTTTTTCTCATAGCATATCGATTATAACATGGCGCCTCTCCAAGTAAAGGCTGCGGCGCTTTATTTTGCATTCCGAAGGCAATCGTGATATCATATTTTCATCGGAAAATGCAGCTTCCAAAGGAGGAACTATGGCAACCAGTGATCGAAGGTTCGCAGTCCTGATCGACGCGGACAACATCTCGGATAAATACATTAAAATCATACTCGACGAAATTTCTAATGACGGTGAGGCCACTTATAAAAGGATCTACGGAGATTGGACCAAGCCTGCGCTGGCACCCTGGAAAAGGGTACTGCTGGAACATTCGGTCACACCGATCCAGCAATATGGCTATACTACGGGGAAAAACGCCACGGACTCGGCCATGATCATCGATGCTATGGATATTCTATACTCAGGCAATGTTGAAGGATTCTGCCTAGTCACAAGCGACAGCGACTTTACCCGGTTGGCCTCCCGGCTCAGAGAATCCGGTATGATGGTCGTGGGCATGGGCGAAAAGAAAACACCAAAAGCATTTATATCGGCATGCAATAAGTTTAAGTATTTGGACATCCTTTCGGGCGGGGCGAATATGGGATCCGAAAAGAGCAGAAATGCGCCCAGATCAAAACCGTCTCAGCCTAAAGTGAGCAAACCTGCTCCATCCAAAACCGTCAGCACTGTCAAGACGCCGGTGAAAGCTGAACAGGATCTGAAAGCCGGCAAGTATAAAGCGCAGGATGTGGGGATCGTCTCCGCCGAAGAAGACGACGACTTCCCTGTGGCCGAAGTAACCAGCCTGGAAACCATCCGGACCGCCATTGCCACCATCATCGCAGAGAATTCAGACGAAGACGGCTGGGTCTCCATAAGCGATCTGGGCAACCGCTTGCTCAAGAGGTATCCGGACTTTGACGTCAGAAACTACGGATTCCCGAAACTGACCCCATTCCTGAAGTCGCTGAAAGGTTTTGAAATGAAATCGATCCGCAACGAAAACTCCAGCGTCCGGCAGGTATTCCTCCGGGAACTGCAGCCTGACCGGGAATGAGATGACCAAAGAAGAACGGAACAGAAGACTCCAACAGCGGCTGCTGGATATGCGCCGCTACGAAGAAGCGCTGCAAGAAACGGGCGTTTCTTTGATTGCAGGCGTGGATGAAGTAGGCAGAGGCCCACTGGCCGGCCCTGTCACTGCTGCAGCTGTGATCCTTCCTCCGAACTGCGGCATCCTGGGTATCGACGATTCAAAGAAGCTGAGCGCTGCGAAGCGGGAATCGCTGGCAGTCGAGATCCGTCAGCAGGCGATCTGCTGGGCGCTTGGATGGTGCGACAGTGAACGGATCGATCAGATCAACATCCTGCAGGCGACAAAAGAAGCCATGACCATGGCATTGCAAGGGCTTTCGATCCGACCACAGCATGTGCTCATCGATGCGCTGAGCCTGCCGGAGCTGGAATGGCCCCAGACGGCCATCGTTCGGGGCGACAGCCTGTCGGTGAACATCGCGGCTGCCTCGATCCTGGCTAAAGTTGCCCGGGATGCCAGAATGCTGGAGTATCACACCATCTATCCCGGCTACGCCTTCGATAAAAACAAAGGGTACGGTACCCGGGCACATTTCGAAGGACTGGACCGTCAAGGTCTTTGTCCGATCCACCGCAATAGCTTTCTGCGAAACTATCTGGAAAGAGGCAATTTATGGACAGCAAACGCATCGATGAACCCCAAATAGAAGAGCTCCGGGCACTGCTGCAGAAAGAGATCCTGCGATACACGCCTCTGGCCGAAGAACTGAGCGACTGGTTGTTTCGACATCCGGAAACATCCGGCCGGGAAGCTGCGTCTTCCAAGCGGATCGCCGAGCTGCTGGAAGCGGAAGGATATCAGGTAACCTACCCCGTCGGCGGCCTGGACACTGCGTTCAAAGCTGTATTCGGCAACAATACGCACCGCCGAAAAATAGGGATCATGACCGAATATGATGCTCTGCCGGAGATCGGTCACGCCTGCGGCCACAATGTGAGCGCCGCCATCAGTGTTCTGGCAGGATTGGCGTTACGACCGCTGCAGGATGCCCTGGATCTGGATGTGCACGTGATCGGCACACCTGCAGAAGAACGAGGCGGCGGCAAGGCCACGCTTATCGAGAACGGCGTTATCGCTGGGTACGACATGGCCATGATGGTCCATCTGTTCGACAGCAATCTGCTCTCTCCGCTCTGCCTGGCATTGCGGGGAAATACTTATAAATTCAAAGGGAAATCTGCCCACGGCGCCGCTGCGCCCTGGGAGGGAAAGAACGCTTTGAACGGTGTCCAGCTGATGTTCCACGGCATCGATATGCTCCGTCAGCACGTCAAGCCGGATGTACGCATCCATGGCATCATTCGTGAAGGCGGACAGATCCCCAATACGGTTCCGGAAGAAGCCAGCTGCGAATTCTACGTGCGGGCGGAGGACAAGGATTATGCGGACGAAGTGCAGCGTCTTGTAGACGACTGCGCCAACGGGGCGGCTATCGCCACCCAGACCCGCTGTGAAAAAACCTCGTCCTTCCCTTCTTACTCGAACCTGAAAAAAAATGGACCCGGACTGGATGTCCTGGCCCGTGTTTACGAAGAGCTGGGGTTGGATCTGAATGGGGATCCAGGAAAGATCTTCGCATCCACCGATGCTGGAAATGTGAGTTATGTATGCCCCACATTCCACCCTTGCCTTCAGATCGCGCCGACCGGAACTGCGCTTCACACCCTGGATTTCGCCGAATACGCCGGTGGAGAAGCCGGACGGAAGGCACTGGCTGTGGGCGCCCGGATCATCGGTCTTCAAAGCTTGAAAATATTCAGCGACGCCCGCCTGCTGGCAGACGTCGCACGGGATTTTTCCAAGTGATCGCTTACAGTAATTTGCGGTAATACAAGCCACCGGTCTTGAGAAAGGTCGGTGGTTTTTTTCCAAGATACAACGCCAGAACACTCTGACATTCTTTCCGTGATTCCGTTGTAAAATACAAGGTCTGGAAATCCAGCCGGGGGATCGACTTGTCTCCAGCATAAAGCGGTACGCTGTTCAGCAGTTCCGAGTATTTTTTGTCTCTGCAGATCAGTGTAAATGCGATCCCTTTTGGATCCCGGAGCGTCTGCTGTCCGTGACAGTGCCCGCAGCCGGTTTGATCCTGAGCCGGACAAGCCCTCAGTTTCATCAGCGGAAGGTAGCCATAGCCGATGACACCCCGGGGCAGATCGCCGTTCAGTTTTCGCACCTGGGAAAAGGCCCCTTCGATGGACAGTGTCGCATCCGCCAACCCCAGCTTTTTGTACTCCTCTACCGCATAACTGTTCAACAGGTTCAGAGCGGGACCGCCATGGGCAGTAAAGCCCATGTCCAACGCCAGCTTCAGAGCGCCGGGATTGTCGCAGAGTACATGTTTTAAGCCAAGCTTTCTCAGCGCTTTTAGCTGTTGGAGCGTATGCTTTTCATCCGATGGGAATATCAAGGACGGGATCTCTCCGATCAGACGGCTTTCTCCATCCTGAAGCAGCTCCGGATGCTCCAGGATCTGGCCCAGCGGCAGGATCAACCGATATGCCTGGGCGTCTTCGAAGATCTGGTCGAATCGCTCAAAGCGCAAGCGGATCTCCGCCTGGTCCGGCGGTTGGTAGGGAGAAAGGCTTATGGGGTTTTCAGAGGATCTCTCATACGCCGGCACGGGATTCCGGGACGCTGACAGAAGCTCCAGCCCTTCTCTGCGCAGTGCGTTCAGATCCCCTACTGAGAGGCTCAGACCGCTTTCGATCTGCACCTTGAGCTGCCGCAGCGCAAACGGGGTCCCTCCGGTTTTACGGAAGCTTCGTTCCGCCAGCTCCCGCGTCAATTCCTTTTCAATGGCCTGCTGCGGTACGGCTCCGGTGACGGTCACAGTGTGCAGTCCGTCGGACAAAGTCAGGGATGCAGGTTCACCCTCAGCGATCCATAATTTCATATCCACGCCGATCAAAGGCGTGTCCTCCGGGGTCAATTCTGACAGCGTTTCCAGCGCTTCGGCTGACGCCTGTACATCCTCCAATGTTCGGTGCCCGAACATTTCAAGAGTGCGGCGACCCATCAGGTAGCCATCGGTAAAGCCGCTTCTGGAAAAGAGCGCCCGCAACTGGTCCGTGTCTGCCGGGCGTCCGGCCAGGGATTCCCGGCTGCCTGCCACCGCTGCCGTCACATATTCGGGCCGCTTCAACCGACCTTCGATCTTGAAGGATGACACGCCGGCCTCTGCAAGCTGCTCCAGGCTGCCAAGGACAGACAGATCCTTAAGAGAAAGCGCATAGGGTCGTTCATCCAAACGAAAATCCAGGCGGCAAGGTTGAGCACACAAACCCCGGTTCCCGCTGCGTCCGCCGATCATAGAAGAAAGATAACAATTTCCGGAAACACTGGTGCAGTGGGCGCCGTGGACAAACACCTCCAGGGGCAGCGCTGTCGCCTCGGCGATCTGCCGGATCTCATCCATGGAGAGTTCTCTGGCCAGCACGACACGGTCAAAGCCCATGCCCTCCAGCAAGGATACGCCCCAGGTGTTGTGGATCGCCATCTGTGTGGATGCGTGTACAGGCAACTCCGGGTACAGGCTCTTTGCCAAAGACGCCACACCAAGATCCTGAACAATCAGCGCATCGACACCAGCTTCAGCCGCAGCAGTGATCGCCTCTTCCACCAGAGGCAGTTCTTCGTCCATCACCAGTGTATTGAGTGTGACATAGATGCGAACGCCCCGTGCATGGCAATAGGCCGCAACCTCCGGCAGTTCCTGATTGCTGAAATTGAGGGCTCCTTGTCTGGCGTTGAAGCCCTTTAATCCGAGGTAGACCGCATCGGCCCCGGCACGCACAGCAGCCTCCAGCTGCTGACGGCTCCCGGCAGGAGCCAATATTTCCAGCGCCGGATCCATGACTGGCATATTAATACTTGCTCAACAGGCCGTCGTCGATGGGTATGACGCAGCCGTTGACTCCGTTGGCTTTCTCCGAACAGAGGAACACCATGACTTCAGCAACTTCCTCGGTGGAGAGAGCTTTGTTTCGCATATGCTTGGTCTGGATCTCGTCCCAGGTCCCCCGCTCCTTGTCGATGTCCAGCATGGGTGTGTCGATGACACCTGGCGCTACGGCCAGCACACGGATCCCATAGGGCGCCAGCTCGAGGGCTGCCGATTTGGACATCATGGAGATCGCTCCTTTGCTGGCGTGATAGTGGATGATTTTTGGGCTGGCCACCTCGTAAAAGACGCTGGATACGTTCATGATGACGCCCTTGATCCCAAGCTCGATCATCTTGCGGGCAGCGGCCTGCATACCGAAAAAGCAACCGTACTGATTGACCTTGATCACTTCATCGTATTGCTCCACCGTCATGTCGATAAAAGGAACGCTGGTGCAGATCCCCGCGTTGTTCACCATCACGTCGATGCGGCCCCACGTGGCTACAGCCTTGTCGATCAAGCTGATCATCTGGGCTTGATCCGACACATCACCCTGAAAAAATATCAGATCGTCGCTCTTTGCTTCGTCGGCCAATTCCTGCAGTTTATCCAGTCGCCGCCCTGTGGTCATTACTTTGTATCCGTGCTCCAAAAATTTCAGCACGCAGCCCTTTCCGATCCCGGTGGCTCCCCCGGTCACGACAGCTACTCTTTGTTCCGTTTTCATATTTCCATCCTCCTGTTTGACTAAGCGATCCTTATTATTTAGTACATGACGTCTCCGCCGTTCACTTCGATCACCTGGCCCGT
>DPKU01000137.1:17416-20378 GCA_003542355.1 Clostridiales bacterium
GTCATGTTGTTGAGCGCCGCCTTGGAAGTCCCATAAGGCATACTCACAAAGGCGCCGCCGGTTTTTCCCGCGCCGGAGGAAATGTTCACGATACTGCCGCCTGGCGAAGTCATCTTCTCCAGAGCGTGACGGGTACAAAAATAGGTTCCTTTCACATTCACGCCAAACATCAGGTCCCAATGCTCTTCCTTCAAATCTTTATATTGAACATAGGGGCATACTGCCGCATTGTTCACCAAATAGTCGATGGTCTCCAGGGAACCGATGCCCCGAATCACTTCCTCTTCCTTCGATACGTCGAAGGGCAGCGGAAGAATGTCCAGGGACCGTTCTCTGGCTTCGCCCAACAGTTCCGAAAGACTTTCCAGCGTGCGGCCGTTTGCGTAGACTTTTGCGCCTGCTGCAGCCAGCTCCAATGCGATCGCTTTACCGATCCCTTTGGCCGCTCCAGTGACGATCGCGACTTTTCCTTTCATCGATAACCTCCCAATGCGCTTTTTGCTTCTGTAAGAACTGCAGCCGTCTGACTGCAGCTCAGTGTAACATTCTCTGCCCCGAGCCGTCAATCTGTGTCGTTTTACAAACAAGCGCTTCCTGTGATATGATACATCGCGAAGAAAGGATATTAAGATGAAACAACCAGAATTGCTGGCCCCAGCCAGCGACATGGAAGGCGCGCTCATCGCGCTGAAATATGGTGCGGACGCTTTGTTTTGCGGCGGCCCTATGCTGCAGCTTCGAGCAGATACGGCCGGCATGGACGAGGAGACTTTGTCATGTGTGGCCCATGCTGTTCACAAGCGAGGCAAGAAACTCTATGTGACGGTCAACAGCTTCGTATACAGCAGGGAGATCTCCTGTCTGGCATCCTATGCCGGGCAGCTTCAGTCCATCGGCGCCGACGCTCTGATCGTATCTGACATCGGCGCGTTGGCGGAAATCAAAGAAGCCGTGCCGGGTATAGAGCTTCACCTGAGCACCCAGGCCAACTGCATGAACTGGAGGGCAGCTCGTGTTTATTACGATCTGGGCGTGCGCCGCATCGTCCTGGCCAGAGAATTGTCTATTTCCCAGATTGCGGAGATAAGCAAAAACGTTCCCGAGGACCTGGAATTGGAAGCCTTCGTCCACGGCGCCATGTGCATGTCCTATTCCGGACGCTGCCTGATCAGTTCTTTTCTGACAGGGAGGAGCGCCAATCGGGGAGACTGCACGCAATCCTGCCGCTGGAACTATCACCTGACAGAAGAAAAGCGACCTGGCGAATATTTTCCGGTGACCGAGGACGAAAACGGGACCGCTATCCTCAGTTCCAAAGAGCTGTGCTGTATCTCCTTCTTGGATCAGCTCCGGAATGCAGGCGTTTCCTGTTTTAAGATCGAAGGACGCATGCGAACGCCTTATTCCATCGGCGTCACCGTCAACGCCTACCGGATGGCGCTGGATGGAACCGCTTCCGAAGCGGAATTGCGCAGAGAACTGGATACCACCAGTCACCGCCCCTACTGCAGCGGTTTCTATCTGGAAGAGCCCGAGGCACTTGCGCCCGACACCACGGGATATGTACGGGACTGGCTTTTCGTCGCCACCGCGATGCAGGATGCTGCAGAAGGCGTTGTCATCATTCAGACGCGCAATCGTTTCTCTGTGGGCGATACGCTGGAAGTCCTTTCGCCAGGCAAAACGGGAAGACCATTCATAGTGACCCGCATGCGGAACGAAGCCGGGGAAGACCTGCCCCTTTCCAATGTGCCGATGAGCATCCTGACCATCGATTGCCCATACGATGTACAACAAGGGGATCTGTTCAGAAAATCGGTGAAATGAACCATCTATATTGTCTGTTTCACGAAATTGGTATATAATTAACAACTGCTGAAAAACGTTATCTTCCAATCAATTGAATGAAAGCGAGAGTTGTCATGAACGCATTGAACGATTTTTCCAAACTAGACCCAGCTGTCTTTATGAAAGCCAAAGAAGCATACGGAACGCCCGCGTATCTGTACGACGAAGCTCTGATCATCCAGCGATGCCAGGCAGTGCTGAGCATGCCCAATGCCTACGGATTGGGTGTTCGATATGCAATGAAAGCGAACTCCAGCCGAAGGATCCTGCAGATCGTGGAAAAGCACGGCCTTCTGATCGATGCCAGTTCCCTGAACGAAGCAAAACGGGCCGTCATGGCAGGCATCACCCCCTCAAAAATCTTTTTGACCACCCAGGAAGTCCCTGCCGGACAGGAAAGAAAAGACCTGGAAGACTTGATGAAAAAGGGCCTCAAATATAATGTCTGCTCCGTGCGTCAGCTGGAATTGATCGCTGATTTTGCCCGCGAAAACAGCATCGACTTGTCTATGCGCATCCACCCGGGCATCGGCTCCGGGGAAAGTGCGACCCGGAATACCGGCGATAAATACTCTTGCTTCGGCGTCCATCGCTCTGATTTGGAAGCAGCCCTGCAGTTCGGAAAGGACAAAGGGATCCGCTTTAGCGAAGTCCATGTCCATATCGGCTCCGGCGGCGATCCTGAAATCTGGAGAAGCAACATCGATTTGGAACTGGGCATCGTGGAAGAGCACTTTCCCGATTGCGATACCGTCAGCTTCGGCGGCGGGCTCAAGGAAGCCCGTATGCCGGGAGATATCTATGCGGACATCGAGTATCTTGGGCGTTACGCCAAAGAGCGGATGGAAGCATTTTACCAGAGGAACGGCCGCAAGCTGAAGATGGAGATCGAGCCGGGCACGTTCATCGTTGCCAATGCTGGCTATGCCATCACCGAGGTCCTGGACAAGAAGACCACCGGAGAAGATGGATTCAATTTCATCGTAGTAAATGGGGGAATGGAAATCAATGCCAGACCGACAATGTACGGCTCTCAGCATCCCTTCTACGTCATTTCCAAGGATGGAAGCCTGCTGTCCACTGAGTTTGACCTGCCGGACACCGACTATAATGC
>DPKU01000155.1 GCA_003542355.1 Clostridiales bacterium
GATTGCCCGTTCCGTCTCCACCGGACAGAATAGGAACCTTAACGCCGGTAAGCTGCTTATAATACTCATTTTCTTTATGCCGGATGATCAAGGCATCCGCACCGATCTGCTCGAAGGTTCTCACAGTGTCGTAAAATGTCTCGCCCTTTTGCATGGAGGAGCTGTCTGCATTGAAGGTCAGTATTTTGGCGCCCAGTCGGTATGCGGCCATGGAAAAAGACTGTTGCGTCCGGGTGCTGGGCTCAAAAAAAAGGCTGGCAATAATCTTGTCCTCTGCCGCCCTGCTCTGTGCGCCGTTTAAAAACGCTTCCGCCCTATTCAGTATTTGATTCACCTCTGGGATACTTAGATCTGCCAGAGAAAACAAATTGGCCATATGCGCACCTCCTTATCGCAATTTTTATCATTATAGCAAAAAGCCTTCGGCAACACAATCGATGCCTATGAAAATTTAAAAAAAAGACCTGCCTCCGGTTGAACGACGATCGCCCGGAGGCAGGCTCTTGATTCTTTGTTAATGATATTCTTCCAAAGCTTTTTCCGTCTCCTTCCGGCGTTCGATCAAAGCGGCCGCTATCATCATGTCTTTTACTTTCATGAGTCTTGTCTGATTGCCACGTTCGTTCTCGTCCAGCTTCATACGGATGTAGCGGATGGTTTCAGTGAGCCGGGGGATCATGACATATTCCAGCGCATTGACGCGGCGCCGGGTCTTTTCGATCTCCTGTGCCATGAGATCCGCCTGCTTTTCCTTGCCCGCCAGTTCCAGCATCCGGGGAAATACCCGGCTGAGACTCTTGACGGCACTGTCCAGTTCGCCGGAGGTGCCGGCAAAACCGTAGGGATAGATGTTGGCGTCGTCATCTTCTTCTGAGGTGAATTCAAAGACGGGAACGTTCACGCTCATCACATTCTTGGTGCTCACACCGATGGATACGCCTTGTGTTGGATACATCAGCGCTTCGGACATCAGCTGAGGGCTCATAACCGCACTGGCGATGGTGAAGCTTCCATAGACCTCCATGAGCTCTCTTTCCACCGCTTCCCGGAGAACCTTATTTTCCCTGGCCAGTTCCAGAAATTGCTTCATGAGCTCATCGCGCTTGTCCTTCATGAGCTTGTGGCCTCGTTTGGCCACCGTCAGCTTTCTCTTTAGGGAGGTAAGGACCATCCGGGTGGGATTTACATTCATTCGTGCCATGCACTATAACCCCCTTTACTGGTCGTGGTCGTCGTCGGAACCGTCCTCGGACATCTCTTCGGGAGATGGATCCTCCGAAGGACCTACAGGCAAATACCGGTCCAGATATTCATCCCGCACACGTTTCAGTTCCTCCCTGGGCAGGAGACCTAAGAGCTTCCACCCCAGGTCCAGCGTCTCTTCGATATCTCTTTCGGATTCGAATCCCTGAGATACATATTCTTTTTCAAATTCATCCGCGAACTTCGCGAAGAGCAGATCCACATCAGTCAGGGCCGCTTCGCCCAGGATCGCCATGAGCTCTTTGCTTTGTTTTCCGCTGGAATACGCTGCAAACAGCTGGTTCATCGTATCGGCGTGGTCTTCCCGAGTCTTTCCCCGTCCGATTCCTTTATCTTTGAGCCTGGAGAGGGAGGGCAGCACGTCGATAGGCGGTACGATGCCCTTGCGATGCAGATCCCGGGACAAGATGATCTGGCCTTCGGTGATGTAGCCGGTCAGGTCGGGAATGGGGTGGGTCTTGTCATCTTCGGGCATGGTCAGGATCGGGATCATGGTGATGGATCCTTGGTGATGCTTCTTTCTGCCGGCTCTTTCGTACAGCGTCGCCAGGTCCGTATACATGTAGCCCGGATATCCACGACGGCCGGGTACTTCTTTTCTGGCAGCCGACACTTCTCGCAGGGCTTCTGCATAATTCGTGATATCTGTCAGGATGACCAGTACGTGCATCCCCTTGTCAAAGGCAAGATATTCGGCAGCCGTTAAAGCGATACGCGGGGTGGCGATCCGCTCGATGGCCGGATCGTTGGCCAGGTTGGTGAACAGGACCGTACGGTCGATGGCACCGGTCCGTCTAAAGTCGCTGATAAAGAAGTCAGCTTCTTCGAAGGTGATCCCGATGGCCGCAAACACTACGGCGAATTTGCTGTCCCCACCCAGCACCTTGGCCTGACGTGCGATCTGTGCCGCCAGGTTGGCGTGGGGCAAGCCGGAACCCGAGAAAATAGGCAGCTTCTGTCCGCGCACCAGGGTATTGAGGCCGTCGATGGCCGACACGCCGGTCTGAATGAATTCCGCAGGATAGTCTCTGGCCGCCGGATTCATGGGCAAACCATTGATGTCCAGATATTTTTCCGGAATGATATCCGGTCCGTCGTCGTTGGCCCGGCCCAGGCCGTCGAATACCCGTCCCAGCATGTCTTCGGAAACGCCCAACTCGATGCCTTTTCCCAGAAACCGGACTTTGCTCTCGGCCAGATTGATCCCGGCCGCACTTTCGAACAACTGTACCAATGCATTGGCGCCGTTCACTTCCAGAACCTTGCACTGTCTTACTGTGCCGTCTGGAAGAATGATCTCGCCCAGTTCATCGTACGTGACGCCTTCGACATCTTTTACGAGCATCAAGGGGCCCGCAACTTCCGAAATGCTTTTATATTCTTTAATCATTTGCACTCCCCCCTTTGCTGATCAATTCGCGAATGTCTTCTTCCAATTCTTCCGCGATATTATGATAGTAGGTATCCGCCTCATCCTCTTTGACATACTTGAATCGTCCGATGGATTCCCGGACAGGCAGATGGATCAGCGCATTGTAGCTGGCTCCCTGCTCGATGGCATCCCGGCTCAGCTCATAAAAATTGGTGATCAGCTTGAGCAGCATGTATTGCTTCTCCAAAGACGAATAGGTATCGATTTCGTGGAATGCGTTCTGATGCAGATAGTCTTCCCTGATCGATTTGCATGCTTCCAGCTTAAGTCGGTCGGCATAGGACAATGAGTCCTGTCCAACCAGCTGGACGATCTCCTGAAGCTCAGCTTCTTCCTGAAGTATACGCATGGTTTTTTGTCGCAGCACAGGAAAGTCTTTGTTGACGTTTTCCGCATACCAGGGCATCAGCCGGTCAATGTACAGCGAATAGCTGGTCAGCCAGTTGATGGCGGGGAAATGACGGGCATAGGCCAGGGATGAATCCAGATTCCAGAAGACTTTTACGATACGAAGCGTGCCCTGGGATACCGGTTCGGAAATGTCACCGCCCGGTGGCGAAACAGCGCCGATGGCCGTTAGTGCGCCCTCGCGGTCGTCCGATCCAAGGGCGATCACTCGGCCGGCTCTTTCGTAGAACTGGGCCAGACGAGAGGAAAGGTACGCCGGATATCCTTCTTCACCGGGCATCTCTTCCAGCCGGCCGGACATTTCACGGAGCGCCTCGGCCCAACGGGAAGTAGAGTCGGCCATCAGAGCGACAGAATAACCCATATCCCGGAAATATTCTGCGATGGTGATTCCTGTATATATAGAGGCTTCCCGGGCTGCCACAGGCATGTCCGAGGTGTTGGCAATCAGCACCGTCCGCTTCATGAGAGGTTCACCGGATTTCGGATCTCTGAGTTCGGGGAACTCCATGAGTACGTCGGTCATCTCGTTGCCCCGCTCGCCGCAGCCGATGTAGACCACGATGTCCGCATCCGCCCACTTGGCCAGCTGATGCTGAACGACCGTCTTTCCGCTCCCGAAGGGACCGGGTACTGCCGCTACGCCGCCTTTGGCGATGGGGAAAAGAGTATCGATGACCCGCTGACCGGTGATCAGAGGCATTTCCGGTACCAGCTTCTCTTTGTAGGGTCTGCCTCGCCGGACCGGCCATTTCTGCATCATCGTCACTTCCGAAGAACGACCGTTGTCGTCCTCCAGAACACATATCGTGTCCAATACGGTAAAGCTTCCTTTTTTAATCTCTGTGACTTTTCCGCTCATTCCGATGGGTATCATGATCCGATGAATGACTGTGACAGTCTCCTGGACCGTTCCGATCACATCGCCAGCTTGAAGCATATCCCCTTTTTTTACCGTCGGTTCAAACTCCCATTGTTTGTCTCTTGGGAGTGAATCGACGCGGATGCCTCGGGTGATGTTGGGGCCGGCCTTTTCCAGCATCGCGTTCAGCGGCCGCTGGATGCCGTCATAAATATTTTCGATGAGCCCCGGTCCCAATTCCACTGAGAGCGGCGCACCGGTGGTGATCACTTCTGCGCCGGGTCCCAGCCCGGCAGTCTCTTCGTATACCTGAATGGAAGCGCGATCCTGGTGCATTTCGATGATCTCACCGATCAGACCGTCTTTTCCAACGCGCACCACGTCGAACATATCAGCGTCCTGCATTCCGTCGGCGATAACCAAAGGCCCTGAGACCTTGACTACTTTCCCTTGTTTCACTGCTATCTTCACCTGCCTTTTCTACTCTTGGTTCCCGTAGATGATATCGACGCCAACGGCGCGTTCCACCGCTTTTTTAGATCGTCCCACTCCGACTCCGTAGCTGCCGTCCATTCCGGGAATGGGAATGATCGCCGGCAATTGCGAATCCTTATATTTTTCAAATTCCTGAGACATCTCCTTGCAATAATTTTCAGTGACATACAAAATCGCGTACTCGTTTTTTTCGACCAGCGTCTGAAAGGTCTCTTTGGCTTTTTCCAGATCATCGCATGGAAAAACCGAAAGCCCTACGGCAAGAAAGCCCGAAACGCTCTGCTTGTCACCGATCACTCCGATCTTATACATAAGTCCTCCTTATCCTGGCGTTCAGCTGGTCGGCGCTCAGATCCTGCTCCAGGGCGGCGATAATGATCCGCACCAGACGGATCTCGCTCTCCTTGGCGATCAAATAAGCAACCGGAACCTCCAGCCCGTAAGGAACATACTTGGCTTTGGTGGCAAATTCCAGGATCGCATTGTCGCTCAGCCGTTCCAGCTCGGTGAAACGACCCGTATCCGACAACTGCGTGCCGCCCCGCACCATCACATCTTCGAAGGTGTGGTAAGGAAGCAGCTTTTCCGCAAAATGCATATAGTCTTCGTCAAAACCGTTGACGAAGAGGCTTTCCGGAATGCTTCCGCCCGGCAAAAATACCCGGTTGAAAGCGACCCAGTCTCCCTTCATCTCCCGGATCCGGGCAAAGGTCTTGACATTGATGGAATCGATGAGCAGCGTCGCATACTCCGCTAAAAACCTGCAGCCGGACGCCTTGGCTTTCGCTTTCATTTCCAGATAGCAGGCCCGATCCAGAATAAAATCGATGTGCTGAGGATCTCTTGACTTCGCAAAGGTTTCCAAGGCATATTCGATGGCACTTTTCATGGTGAAAGAAAGCGTCACGAAGTCCCGCTCACTCATGATATGGGCCCACTGCTCCCTGGGGATCGTTCCGATCTCCACCAGGGCGTCTGCCGGGTCGGTCCCGGCCATTTCCGCTTTGATCAGCGCCTTGATGTTATGATAATCATAGACCAGAAGCAGCGCATCCAGCGCCCGGGGATCGGGCAGGATGGAAATCACTTCCTTGTACGCGCCACTGAGGGCCTGGCCAAGCAGTGCATCCAGCTGGCTTAGATCACCGCCCCGGTAGGTATCCTCCACCGGGTAGCCGTAATCGGCCAGGACTCGCACCGCTTCCTGGGGGGATTTGGCTGAAGTCATCCTGGAAACCCCCTTCGCATCCAGAAGAAACCGTTCCTTGCCCCGGATGCACGAGGATACAAATATATAATCTTCCTTTTTATATTGCAAGATCTCGTCTCCTTTCCAAGAGGCGTCCGCAGTCTAGTCGAACAGTACGGAGACCACTTCCGGCGTTATGGATTCCCGCACAGAAGACACCATCATCTCCAGGGTGGAGTCCATTTCGACCCTGCCGATGCGCAGCACAAACCCGCCCAGTATGTCCAGCGTATCCGAAGACAGCACGAACTTCCGACCGTCCCGGTTCACCAGCTCCAGCAGTTCTTCTCCGATGGATTCCAGGTCTTCTTTGTTCAGAACGATTTCCCCCTCCCGATACTCCAGTTCCTCCAGTTTGTGAGCCAGAAGTTGAATGTACCGATCTTTGGGTAGTTTCCTCAACTCCGCAAGCGCTTCTTCGAAGCATGCCGAAATGACTTCCTGCTTCGTGGCAAGATGCATTTTACGGGCTTCCAGATTGGCAATGGATTCTTTGCGGGACTTGAGTCTCATCGCATCTCCGATGGCTTTCTCCTTCGCTTCCCGGATCTTGATATCGGCGATGCGCTGGGCCTCGTAGACTTTTCCCCGGCTTTCCATTTTTGCCTTGTCAAAGATCCGCCGGGCGTCTTGCTGCGCGCTCTCCAATATTTTATCTTTTATCTGCTCAATGCTCATTGCACCTTATCCTTTTCTACAGTTGGATCGAGTTCAGCATCAGGAAGGAGATCAGCAAGGCCAACACCGCATAGGTCTCGACCATCGCCGTGTAAACCATGCCCTTGGCCACTTCTTCGGGCCGTTTGGAAATCAGCATGATCGCAGCTGCCGCAGCTTTGCCTTGGGCAGATCCGCTTACGATACCGACAAGTCCCACAGGTACGGCAGAAGCCATGATGTACAATCCCTGGACCATGGTCAGATCCAGTGCACCACTCCCCCCAAGAAGGCCGATTTTGTTCATGATGACGAAAGCGATCAGCAGGCCATAAATTCCCTGCGTACCCGGCAGTGCCTGAAGCAACAGCGCCTGACCGAACTTTTTAGGATCTTCGGACACGACGCCCGAAGCAGCCTGGCCGGCAATACCGATCCCCATGGCGCTTCCGCAGCAGGCAAGCCCGGCGATGGCAGCACCGACCATGGCAAAGAAGACGCCGTCAAAGATAATACCATTCATTTATAGTTCCTCCTTCAAAATAGTGACATATTTCGTATTTTCACAGAACGGACGGAAGCCTTCTCCGCCGCTCTGATAAAACCGCCCGAAAAACTCCACATACTGGAGCCTGCAAGAGTGGACAAATGCGCCCAGTGCGTTGATCGCAATATTATAGGGATGGCCGATACAAAAGGCCAGGAGCATGACGAAGGCGCCCATGAGGCCGCTTCCGGCCAGAGTCCCCAAAGTATTGAACACCGAGGAAATGACGCCGGTGGCCAATCCCAGAGCCAGAATCCTGGAATAGGACAGGATGTCGGAGAGATATCCTGTGATGCCGTACAGCGAGCCCAGACCGCCCACGACCTTCCCGATGACGCCTTTACTCCGGCGTCCGCCGGTGGCGGCGATGCCAAGGGCTGATACCAAAGCAATCCACTTGCACACCACGGGAAGCGCAACCGGAAGGCCTTCCACCATGCCGCCGCCCAGGTATCCGATCAGACTGAGGATCAAGATGTACCAAAAGCCCGTATCGAACAGTGCGTCCATGGGCTGTCCGTCCCGTATGGCCATATAAGCCGAAATTCCCATGGCCAGGAAAATATGGATCAGGCCCAGGGTCAGAGAGAAGAACAGAAGCCGCATAGGATCGTTGATGGGGCTGAACCAGAGCGTTGGGAAGTGGACTGCGTGGCCGAAAAAGTTCGTCGACACCTGAGTGATGATGTCCCCGAAAAAGCTTCCGAACATGACACCCCAAAATGTGGTGGATATGCCGCAGAGGAAGAACATGTCGATCATCTGCTTGAGCATTCCTTCCAGATGATACTTCCGGCGGATCACAAAAGTTCCCACCGTGATGATGATGCCGTAAGCGGCATCGGAGAGCATCATGCCGAAAAACAGAGCGTAGAAAAACGAGAAAAACGGTGTGGCGTCGATCCCACGGGAGGCCGGGAGAGAATAGAGCTTGGTAATGGCCTCAAAGGGCTGAACGATTTCCTTGTTCAGGAGCAGGACCGGCGTGTCTTCTTCCTTGCCGGGCTGTGCGATCTCGTAATAACAGGAGTTTTCCTGGAGAAGCGCTTCCACTTTCTTTCTGGCTATTTTCGGATACCAGCCTTCCAGATAGAACGTACTGTCAGTAACGAGAAACTTTTCGCGGATCACTGCGCGGTCTTTGCGCATGGAAATCTCATCGTAATACAGCTTTAGTGTGGGTTCGAAAGACGCAAAGGAGCGGACCTGCTCAATCATAGACTTTTTCTCGGCCTGAACTGCATCTATCTGCGCTTCCAGTTCGTTGATCGCTTCTCTTACGGAACCGCTGTTGATGGGCAATGCGATCCGGTTAAACCCCAGATCCCGAAGAACGCTATGCACCTCTTCGGCTGCAGGCTCATAGAAAACGACGGAAATATAGTGCTGTTCGTTGTCGCTGTGCACCACTTCCGCGTCAGCGTAGCCGGTCTTGCCGGCCAGTATTTTAAGAAAATCCGCAGAGTCGTTGCTGCCGGGAATGACCCCTTGCCATACCTGCGTGGACTGTGTCTGATAATCCTGAGCGGGGATGTCGTAGTCCTGCCAGGGCAAGAGCGCCTGTCTGGCGGTGACAGCCTTGTTCTCCCGAAGGAGCATGTGATTGTATCGCCGGGAAATCTTCGTGATCCTGAGCATCTGACGACGGATCTCGTGCTCATATTCCAGTGTGGAATCGAATTCCTGCTCGCTGATTCGGGTCCGCTCCCGAATGAGAGGCGCTTTCCTGTCGATAAAACGATCCATCATGTTGAGCGCATTTTCGATGCGATCCAGTTCTGCTTCCCACTTGGAAACCCACTTGCCTGCGTCATCTTTATCGATCAATTCGCTCCATTTTTCATCGCAAAGCTTCGCTTCCTGGGCATTGATCTGCACTACACCCAGACGCATGAGCGCCTCGATGAAGACATCCTGTTCACGGGAAAGTCCGATGACGGCCAGCTTTTCCATTTTAGCAATAGCCAACTATTTCACGATCCTTTCCATGATGACAGCAACTGCTTTTGCCTTTTTCTTTTCTGCCCGGGACTGAAGCAATTCGCAATCCTTTTCCGCACTTAAGAGGATGCTGTTGTATATGATCTTTGCTTCGGATTCGGCCTTTGCCAGCTTATCCCTGAAAATATCAGAGATCTGATCTTCGCCTTTCGTCGCCACATCAATCACGTCCTGCCGGGCATCCTCCATAAGCTTTTTTGCCTCGTCTGTTGCATTTGCCCGGATCTTCTGCGCCTCCGCTTCAACTTCCCTGATCTCCAAAACTTTTTCTATCGCCAATCGGATCTCCTCCTTTGCGCCCGAAAAATAGAACAGGATCGGACCCACTTTCGCTTGCGCCTCGTCGGTTTCTTCCTGTTCTGTTTTGCCTCCAGACTAGTATCACTTTTGTTAAAATTATAGCAACTATGCCTGCAACATGCAAGAAAACAAGCCCTTGTTCCGAAATTCCGATGATTTTCCACCCATATGGGATCATTTCGAAACGATCGAAAAGAAATTATCCAAGAGGTCAGTATTTTCTTTCATAATTTGCGATATAACCGCAGATAACCCTATAAATTAATGCTCCCTTTCGCCAGGATCACCGCAGATCCTCCGACTTGTATCCTGAGGCCGCCCGTTTCTTCTGTTAGACGGCTGAGAATTTTCGAAGGACGATCCATGGCTTCGCCCTGAATAAAGAGATTTTCCGCTCCGGGACGAAGCAGTCCTTTCTGATAGAGATAATAGGTAAGTGCTCCGTTGGAGGTCCCTGTGGCCGCTTCTTCGTCGATGTCATATAGCGGCGCAAAGTTCCGGCAGTGCACCTTGCCCGAGGGATCCGGGGCAGTGAACGCATGGACGCCGGTAACGCCGTAGGCTTCCGACAGTGCGGACAGGGCGGCGAAATCCGGCCGGATCGCCGCCAGGGTCTCCTCGTCTTTCACTGCAAGCATGATATCGGTGAGACCTGTGGAGACCCGCTCTGGATAGAGCGCCTGTCCGCCTGCAGAAGGAACTTCTGCCGCCAGACCCATGACCCCGTAAAGCTCTTTCAGTTTATCAGGCTGATCGATGAGCCCGAAGGTTTTGGCTTCGCCCATGTCCATGAGCACCGAATCCGGTGAGAGCTGGATCTCCAGGTCCCCGGCCAGGGTGTGGGCGGTGCAAGGCTTGCCGCTCTCGATCAGACCTTCGCGCTGCAATACGCAGAAGGAAGCGATGGTCGCATGACCGCACAGATCCACTTCTGCTGCCGGTGTAAAATACCGGAGATGAAATCGATTTTCACTCAGCGTTCGGATAAAGGCAGTTTCCGAGTAGCGCAGCTCCGCCGCAGTCTTGCGCATGGTCTCCTCCGGGAGAAAATCCTCTCCCTCCGGGATCAGCACCACTCCTGCAGGATTGCCGCCAAAAAGTTGATCGGTAAAAGCGTCTGCAATAAAGAATTTCATCATTCTCCTCCTCCATCCATCCCCTGGATCATATTCTTGAGCCACTTCCCGGAACGGTAGCGTTTCTGCAGGATCAGTGACTTGATGATACTTTCTGCCTGGACCAGCAGCACCACCGTATACACCTGCAGATTCAGGTACAGCGCACCCAGAAAAGCCAGTGGCACGCCGATGAACCACATGGTTCCGACTTCGCAAAACATGGCAAACTTCGTATCTCCGCCGGAACGCAGCGTGCCGGTAATGTGGATCACGATATACATGGAAAGCGGCAAAAACAGACCTTTGATCAGTATGACCCGCTTGGCCAAGAAAATACCTTGGGCGGACAATTCGAAGAGCCCCAGGATCGGTCCGGACAACAGGATCATGAGTACACCGAAAACAGCGCCCACAGTGATCCCCACACGGATCAGTTTTCCGGAAAGGATCATGGCCCCCTCTTTGTCTCCCCGGCCCAGCCGTTCGCCCACCAGGATCAGGGATGCATCCCCTATACTGAACGCCGCATAGGCAAACAGGTTCATGATGGTGCTGGAGGCCTGGACCGCCGCATAGGCCGTGATGCCCAGGCGGCCATAGGCTGCATTATAGGCCGCATCCGCTGCGCCCCACAGGCCTTCGTTGACGGTAGTGGGCATTGCATTTCGAAACACCCGGCGCACAAAGTTCAGATTGAAGGAAAAGAAGTCCTTCAACTTGCCCGACAGAATATTTTTCCGGGACAGAATGATCGACAGCATCAATCCGCATTCCACCATTCTGGAGATCATCGTAGCCAGGGCTGCCCCGCTGATGCCCATGTCGGGAAATCCGAAATGGCCGAAGATCAGCAGGTAGTTCAGCAGTGTGTTCAGTCCGAAGGCAAACGACGAGACATACAGCGGGATTTTCGTCTGCTGTGTGGCCCGGAACGTTGCCGACAGGGGTTGCGTCACTGCGAGGAACAAAAAACTGGGAGCGGCCATGCGCACATAGAGGCTGCCCGCCTCCACCGCTTCGGGGATATCGGTAAAAATTCGAAGAACGAAGCCTGGCGCTGCAACACTTACAAGAAAGAAGACCGTGCTCACAGCCAAACAGGTCGTCATGCCCAGGCCCGCCACCTTGCGGATGTTGCGCAAATCCCGAACACCCCAGAACTGCGTGGTAAAAGTAGAGCACCCGGTACAAAAGCCAAAAAGGACCATCCACTGTACATGAAAGATCTGGATCGCCAGTCCCACACTGCCCAGCGCACTTTCGCCCAATTGCCCCACCATCAGGTTGTCCACCAGCGTAAGCGAGGAAGAGATCAGGCTCTGCAGGGCAATCGGCAGGGCGACTGCGGCCAGTGTCCTGTAGAAATCTTTATCTGCGCGCAATCTATTCATTCCGCATCGAACTCGCCTCTTCTAAGAACATCAATGATGCGGCGACAGGCATTCCCGTCTCCGTATGGATTGACGGATTTGGCCATGGCCTGATAAGCCGATGGATCTGTCAGCAATGTTCGCGCCATCTCGTAGATCGTCTCCCGCTCCACACCGGCCAGCTTCACTGTGCCGGCTTCCACCGCTTCGGGCCGTTCCGTTTCTCTGCGAACCACCAGCACGGGTTTTCCCAGAGCAGGGGCTTCTTCCTGCATGCCGCCCGAATCGGTAATGACCAAATAAGACCCGGCCATGAGTCGGACAAACGGCTGATAGGTGAGGGGCTGTATAAGATGCACATTGGAAATGTCACCCAGATGCCGCCGGGCGGCCTCCTTGACCTTGGGATTCAGGTGAACGGGATACACGACCTCCACATCGGGAAACTCCTTGGCGATCTGGCCGATGGCGCCAAAGACATTGTCCATGTATTCGCCCAGATTCTCCCGGCGATGACAGGTGACGGTGATGACTCTTTTTTGGGAAAAATCTATTCTTGAAAGCACGTCATCCTGAAATTCATAAGGTTTTCCGGCAATCTGAAGCAGTGCATCGATCACCGTGTTGCCGGTGACGAAGATCTGACTTGCAGGGATGCCTTCCCGCAGCAGATTCTCCCGGTTGCGGATGGTGGGCGCGAAATGGAGATCGGCGATGTGGCCGGTGAGCACCCGATTCATTTCTTCGGGAAACGGAGAGTATCGATTGTATGTTCGAAGACCCGCTTCCACGTGCCCCACGGGGACCTGGTGATAAAAAGAAGACAGGGCCGTGGCAAAGGTCGTGGAGGTATCGCCATGGACCAGCACAAGATCCGGATGTTCTTTCTCCAGAACTCGATCCAAGCCGTTGAGAACGTGAGAAGTGATCATGGAAATCGTCTGATTGGGCTGCATGATATCCAGGTCGTACTTTGGCGTCAGTTCGAACAGTTCCAAAACCTGATCCAGCATGCTCCGGTGCTGTGCGGTGACACAGAGCACCGATTCCATTCCTTCTTCTCTTTCCAAGGCTCTGACCAAAGGCGCCATTTTGATTGCTTCGGGCCGGGTTCCAAATACCGTCATGATCTTCATCGGCAATCCTCTTTCTCTTTCGGGAGAACCACTGTTCTTTCTTTTAGCCTGCCTGTATTAACGTCCACGATGCCGATCCCCAGAAAGATCACGATCAGACTGGACGCAATCAAAAACAGAGCCATGGCTTCCAGCTTCATTTCCGAGCTCCACAGGATGCCGGCCACGCCCATGATCGCACTGATGGAATACAGGGCCAGCACCGTCCTGCGCTGTCCGAAGCCCATGGCCATGATCCGATGGTGCAGATGTCCCTTGTCGGCCTGCATGATGGGTTTTTTATTGATCATGCGGCGCACGATGGCAAAGAGCGTGTCGAAAATAGGCAGCGCCAGGATCATCACAGGGATGACGGTGGCAAATAACGTGGTCCCTTTGGTCGGCGTATCCCCCACAAGGGAAACGCTGGCCAGCATGAAACCCAGAAGCATGGATCCGCCGTCTCCCATAAAGATCTTTGCCGGATAAAAGTTAAAAATGAGAAATCCAAGTGTCGCGCCTGCTACGGCAAGGATGATGTATGCGGTGCCCAGTCGGCCGCTCATGGCCGAAGTATAGGCTACGGACAGACAGGCGATGCAGACGATGCCCGCCGCCAGACCATCCAGACCGTCAACCAGATTCACGGTATTCGTAATGCCCACGACCCAGAATACCGTCACGATCAAGGAAAGCCAGGTCGGAAAAATCAGATAGTGAGGACCGATGGGCAGGATGTTGGCCATGCCGCGGATCTGCACGCTGAAAAAGAAGATGATCAGGGCGCACAATATTTGTCCCGCCAGCTTCGCTTTCGGGTTCAGGCATTTGATGTCGTCGTAAATGCCGATGGCCAGCATGAGCGTACCGCCCAGCACAATGCCGAAGATCTGGTCGTTCCAGGGCAGCAGGCGATAAAAGGAAACCATGATCCCAAGATAGATGGCCACCCCCCCAAGACGGGGGATCGGCCTTCCGTGGACACGGCGATTATCTTTGGGCACGTCCATGGCTCCGATGAACGGCGCCAGGCGTATGGCCAACGGTGTGGCTGCTGCCGTCACCAGAGCAGCTATGATAAATACGTAAAGAAGTTCACTCATCCGAATCAGTCTCCCATGACATCGACCTGGACGCCTGCTTCCCGAAACATCGCTTCGGCCAGTTCGTCGGGATAGGTCTCCTGTATGACAACGCGCCAGATACCAGCGTTGATGATCATCTTTGCACATATGACGCAGGGTTGCGTAGTGCAGTAAAGCGTGGCGCCGGCAATGCGCTGGCCAAGATAGGCGGCCTGAATGATGGCATTCTGCTCGGCGTGGAGTCCTCTACACAATTCGTGGCGCTCCCCGGAGGGCACGTGCAGTTCCTCCCGAAGGCAGCCCCGGCTTTCACAGTGTTCGATCCCAACGGGCACGCCGTTGTATCCGGTGGTCATGATCCGGTTGTCCATGACGATCACCGCACCCACAGATCGGCGAAGACAAGTCGAACGCTTGCGTACGACCTGGGCCATTTCCATAAAGTATTCATCCCACGAAGGGCGTCTTTCCTTTTCCATCGTTGTCCTTTCCTGTCAGTAATACACTTCTTCCAGATACAAGCCCTGGGGAGGCGCCGTATGGCCGGCCTTTGACCTCTCCCGGCTCTCCAGGATCCGCTTTATCTCGGCAGGCAGTCGTTTGCCTGAACCGATCTCCACCAGCGTGCCGGTGATGTTGCGCACCATGTGATATAAAAATCCGGTTCCGGAAACGGTCAGAACGATCTCGTCATCCTGTTTTTCCACGCTGCAGCTGTCGATGCGGCGGACCGTGGTCTTCTGTGGATTCCCTCCGGCGGACAAAAAACAGCGAAAATCCTGCTCTCCGACCAGAAACGACGCGGCCTCCTGCATGGCGTCCGCATCCAGCGGTTCTGCCACCTGATAGCAGTAGTTGCGCAAAAAAAGATCTGCCCTTCCGGTATTCCGGATTCGATAGCTGTACCGCTTCCCCTTGGCATCGTAGCGGGCGTGAAAACCCATGGGTTTTTCCAGGGCCGAAACGATCCGGATCTCTCCGACCCGCTCCAGGCGGTTTTGTGAAAGCGCATCGTTGACGGCCCTTTCGATGCCCGTGGCCGGAATGCCCATCCTGCCCGAAAAGCTGGCAGACTGGCCCCGGGCATGCACGCCCGCGTCGGTCCGGCTCGCACCGAAAAGCTCCACGGGGATCCCGCAGACAGCCGACAACAAACCCTCCAGCTCTCCGCACACGGTCCGTGCACGAGGCTGGCGCTGCCATCCCGAAAACCCTGTTCCGTCATATGCGATTGTAAGCAGAATGTTTTTTTCTTCAACCATATTAGAGTATTTTATCACACAAGCTTGCCTGCACACAAGATGCCGTTGCTTTCTGCCCACGATAAAAGGCGGAAGCCATCGGCCGCCGCCTTTTAAATTTGTTTCGATCTCCGGAAAGTCTGCTGTTTTCTTTGTTATTATGATCAGTCGAACAGCTTCTCCAGTTCTTTGTTCACCAGATTCACCGGCTTCTGCCCGGTGAGCACTCGGACGATCTCCTCCGCCGGAGCAGACTGGAGGGTTTTCTGAGATTCGTTGGAATGCCAGGCTCTGTGCGGGGTCAGGGAGACATTCTCCATCTTCAGGATGGGATGATCCTTGTCCAAAGGCTCCTTTTCGAACACGTCGATACAGGCATAGCCGATCTCTTTATTCTCCAGCGCCCAGACCAGATCGTTCGTATCCACAATGGCGCCGCGGCCCACATTGATGAGGGTGGCCGTGGGCTTCATCTTCTTAAATGCTTCCTTATTAAACATGTGGAATGTTTCGTCGGTGAGTGGAGCATGAATGATGATGTAATCGGCGCCCGCAAGGATCTCTTCTGTACTCTTGGGCTCCACGCCTTCTTTGCGCATCACATCGTCGTCCACGTACTTGTCTGCGGCCCAGATATTCTGGCAGAAGGGACGCAGCTTTTCTGCGGTGGCTCTTGCGATCCGGCCGAAGCTGATGATCCCCACGGTACTTTTCTGCAAGCTGGGGATCTCAATGCCAAGCTTGTACCATTCTCCGCCTTTCAGGCGCTGGGTCGTCTGGGTGATCCGCCGGTTGGCGTCCAGAAGGAAGGCCATGGCGTGGGTGGACACTTCGTCTCTGCAATAGTCGTTCACATTGCAGACGCAAATATTTTTCGCCGTAGCAGCCGGGATATCCGTTCCATCGGTGCCGATCCCGTAGCGGCAGATGACCTTGCACTTTTTCATGGCGCCGATCACCTTTTCGGTGATCTTGCCGAACTGAGCGATCAGTGCGTCGCAGTCATCCACAATCTTTATGATATCCTCTTCGTCCTTGTAGAAATAATCCAGAACTTCCACGTCTCCCAACTGCTCCAGGATCCGCCTTTCGTTGTCCAGATTGTCGTATTCCGCCCAGTCGGTGACCACGATTTTATACTTTGCCATTGTTTCCTCCTCTATGCGCGCTATACGATGGTAAATCCGTTTTTCATGCCCGCTTTTCTCAGATAAACGTCAAAATCCTTCTTCAACTGTTCCCGAAAATCCGGATGCGCGATATCGATCAGCGCCTGGGCCCGTTCCCGCAGCGTGAGTCCAAATATCTCCGCCACTCCGTATTCCGTAACGATATAATGGACCTCGTGTCTGCTGGCGGTCACGGGGGTGCCGGCCTCAAACTGCATAACGATTCTGGAGACGGTGCCCTTCTTTGCCGTGGAGGGCAGCGCGATGATGGGTCGTCCGTTTTTG
>DPKU01000022.1:0-10161 GCA_003542355.1 Clostridiales bacterium
GTGATGAATCCTACCAGCGATGACACAAAGTTCACGATCTTTTTGGCGATACCACCTGTGGACATGGCTGTGCCAGCCAGCATGAAGAAGGGGATGGCCATGACCGTAAAGGAGAATATTCCCGAATAGTTGTATTGACCCACAATGATCAGACTCTGATTCGTGCAGAAGAACAAAGACAGCATCGTTGCGCCGCCGATGGCGAAACCCACGGGTACGCCTATAGCCAACATAACAAAAAGGAAACCGAATAGTACAAGCAACGTAGGATCCATTATGCTTCGCCTCCTTTTTCGATGTTCATTTCTTCTTGAAGAGCAACTTCCCCTTCAGTTTCCGAGGGTCCTTCTTTAATCGTTTTGAAGGATTTCATGATCGCAGCAACGCTTCTGATGGACATCAGTCCGGTTCCAACGGCTACGGCCAGATAACCCCAGGAGATGCTGATGTGGATGCCTGCATATTTTGTGGTCCATTGCGACATGACAAGGCTCGAACTGAAGTAAAATGTTATGAGACAGATCACTAGGACGGTCAACGAGGAGATGATGTTGAAAACATGGGCTTTTTTAAATGAGAGTCTGTCGGTGAGCATGGTAATCTTGATATGCTCTCCTTCTCTTTCTCCTAGGCTGATGCCCAACCAGGAAATCCATACAAAGAGGAATTTCCCCAGTTCCTCCGACCAGTAGAGTGAATTGTTGAATACATAGCGCATGATAACCTGCGCGAAGATGACGATCACCATAATGGAAAACATTGTAATGATGGTGATTTCTTCGATTTTGTTCAGTGCGGCAATGACGCTCTTTCGCGTTTTCATTTTTGCATCCTGCGGAGGAGCTTTCGTATCTTCCGCATTTCCCTTTCCATCCAGCTGCCGATGCAGCGGGATATAATGTATATCCGGGCCGGAGGATTGCCTACGGCCCGGATGCGTGAAGTATTATTTTCTATTTAGATTATTCGGGGCAGGTGGCCAGCCAGGCGTCGATGACGTCCTGTCCGACTTTTTCGGCCCAAAGGTCATATGCGGGTTTGCAGAGCTCTTTGAATGCTGCAGATTCTTCTGCTGTCAGTTCGTAGATGGTCGCGCCGGAAGCTTCGAAGCTGGTCAGATATTCCATTTCGTTGGCTCTTTCTTCTTCTCTTTGCATTTCACACATCTGATGGATGCCGTCCAGAATGATGGGCTTCAGGTCTTCGGGAAGCGATTCCAGCCATTCCGTGGAGCAAACCAACGGATAGGGAGAGCTGCAGTGGTTAGTGATTGTTACATAAGGAGCCATTTCATACAGGCTAAAGTCATTGAACACGCCTAGAGAGTGATCCAGTGCATTGATGGTGCCCTGAGAAAGAGAGGTAACAACTTCGCCCCAAGCCATCGGTGTGGGGTTCGCGCCCATAGCCTGCCAGAGTGTAACGTTCAGTTCATTCTGAGAGATCCGGATTTTTGTGCCTTTGAAGTCTTCGGAATTATGATAGATCTTGTCTCTGCTGATCACGTTTCTCATGCCGTTGTAAAGCATATCTACTGCGGTGTAGCCGGCTTCTGCCAACGCTTCGTTGAAGAGTTCCAGCCCCCCGTTTTCGAAGGTGCCTGTGATCCAGTCTTCGTAAGTGGGATAGAGGTACGGAAGATCCACACAGCTGGCTTCGGCTCCGGCGATGGCTGAGATGACCGATGCCAGGCCGAAGTAGAACTCGATGGTTCCCAGCTTGACACCTGCAGCCATGTCCGGATCGTCGCCGGCCTGGCCGTCTGGATACATCTCAACAATCACGCGGCCGTCAGTCTCTTCCGCGAGGTAATCTGCCAGCCACAGGCCGGCGGTGTTGGTTGAACGGGTGGAGGAGTCGGTGTGGCCGATCCGGATGAGGATGGTATCCTCGGCTTCGGGTTCGGTACCGCCGCCACCGCAACCTACCAGTGCAAACACCATGGTGAGCACCAGTAAAATGCTAATGATTTTTTTCATGTTTTTTCTCCTTCTGCTTTCTTGGCTTACCGGCATATGCCGGCATATAAAAACGCGTTGCCGCGATGCGGCCTTTCTAAGGGAATCCAAGACTCTTATCTGCAATATCTTCGAACGAAATAGTCTCGGACTTTCTCATTTTTTCGGATGATATCGAAAGTGATCTCCGCATGGCCGGGGTAATATCCGTTGCCGATGAGCATGGACACATGCTTCTTAACTCCTTCTGCGCCCAGGGATGCTTTTACAAAGTCGGTGCTCATGCTGAAAAAATATATTTTCCCTGTGTCCTTTGTGATCAAAATAGCGGACAGCTCTGTATTGGGTACGTTGACCGTGTTGACCGTAAAATCTGCCAGTTTTCCCCCCGTTGCCTCCAGATAAGCCTGATAGCTGGCAAGCGGCTCTTGTCCGTTGGCCTGGATCACGATGTCGGCGATGCCCAGTTCCTTTACAATCTTGCACTGCGCTTTGGAATATTCCATGCAGATGACCGTACCGGTGGGCGCGACACGCTTTTTTGCTTCCGCAAGGCACAGGAGCCCAGCTTTTCCTGCGCCGATTACCGTTACGATATCGCCGGCCTTGGCGTTGACTGCCACCTGGGCCGGTGCCCCAGCTACATCCATGATGGCCAGGGAAAGCTCCTGCCCCAGATCTTCGGGAATTTTTGTGAATATGCCACTTTCGAACAGGATGGCGTCTGCCTTGCAATAGACCTGTTCCGTTTCCGTATCGATGCGGTCGATGCTGTATATTTTTAAAGGTGTCAGGGAAAGCGATACCAGTGTAGCGATTTTATCACCAGGTTTGGCATCGATTTTGCCCTTCAGGTCGTCTCCGATCTCTTTGATCTTTCCGATCAGCATGCCGCCGGACTTTGTGACAGGGTCCTGAAATTTTCCCCGGTCTTCGACGATGTCCAGAATGGTTTGAGCGATCCGCTCCGTATCCCCTCCGCATTCATTTTTGATGCGACCGAACGCAGTGGCGGTGGGCTGCAGGGCAATGACGTCGATCAAAATTTCATTGGCGTATAGAGTCGGATCATTATCGATCTTGTCTGCGGCCTGGGGGAGCAGGCCTTTGGGGGAAATGACCCGATGGCTGCCGTAATAATCGCCTTTTTTCATGTGTGGACCTTTCGCTCGTGGTGGAGTTTGATGCATAAATCTATTGTGAAGAATCCTTCACATAACGATAAGTATACCATAGTCATTTTCCATCACACAAGTTTATTTTGCGATCCAGTTGCGATAGTTCCGCAATCAATCCAAATCAAATCCCGCCCTGCGCTTTCCGTTTTCCATGTGGCGGACGGAAGCGCGGGTGGCAGCTTCCTTGTCTTTGGCCTTGAATGCCAAAAAGATCTGACGATGTTCCTCCAGGACCTCTTCCAGATAAGCACGGATATATTCGCTGCTGACTTTTGTATTCTTCGTATAGATTTGATAGGAGGTCAGCACGTGCTGCAGCATCCGGTTTTTTGTGGCGCTGTAGATGAGGTCGTGAAAGTGCATATTGATTTGAAGCATTTTTTCGGCTTCGCCCTTCTGTGTATAAAACTCCATGATATCGTAAGCTTCTTCCAGCTCTTCGAATTCCTGCTCCGTCATGCGCTCGATGGCCCATCGCACAGCAATGGCTTCGTAGGCTTTGCGCAGCTCGTACATGTCTTCGATATCCTGTCGGGAGAGTCCGATCACAAAGGCACCGCGGTTGGGGATGATCTGGATCAACCCGTCCAGCTCTAATTTCTGAAATGCTTCCCGGACTGGTGTGCGGCTCACATTATACTCTTTGCAAATACGCTGCTCTGTCAGTTTTTCTCCCGCACCGATCTTGCCCTGGAGAATGTCGTCCCGCAGCTGATTGAACAAATTTTGCGGCAGCGAGAGAATGGTTGAGGCCGCCGAGGCTTGTGTGGTGATCATCGGGTGTCCTTTCTGTAATACAGGTAAATTTGTATACAATTTTATCGGTTTACATTAGAATTGTAAAGAAAAAAACACACCACCGGCAAATGATTCTTGCTCCGGCCAGTGCGATACTATATAATGTGTCTGACATAAGATGTATCCCTATATATAGATTTGAGGAACGGAAATGAAGACTGTTATTAAAAGAGACGGAACGGAAGTAGGTTTCGACGCAGCGAAGATCAAGACAGCCATAGAGAAGGCGATGCAGGAAACGCGCCTGGGCGTGGATGAAAATCTTTCTGGCGGCATTGCTGCGGCCATCGAAAAGCAAGTGGAACGCTCCAACCGGCTGATCAAAGTGGAAGATCTTCAGGATTTGGTGGAAGATTTTCTCATGGCCAGTGAACGGAAGGATGTGGCCAAAAAGTTCATCATTTACCGTTACGAACGGGACAAGACCCGGGGTGAACGCAGAAAGCAGGACGGGCGCGTCATCTCAGAAGAGTTTATCAGTCCATACAAGCATGCTCCTTCTCCCATGAACCAATTGGGAAGCTTCGTGTTTTACCGGACATATTCCCGCTGGCTGCCGGATGAAAGCCGACGGGAGTACTGGTGGGAAACGATCCGCCGGGCTGTGGAATACAATTGCAGCCTCATTCCAACACCTCGTGACGAGGCGGAAAAGCTTTTCGATAATATCTTCAATCTGAAGCAGTTCCTGTCCGGTCGCACGTTCTGGGTCGGCTCGACTGACGTGTCAAAGTATTATCCCATGAGCAATTTCAATTGTTCTTTCCAGGTGCTGGATAGCTTTGCTTCTTTCCATGACGTGTTTTATTTGCTGATGGTCGGCTCTGGTGTAGGCGTCCGGGTACTGAAATCCGATGTGGCAAAATTTCCGCCGATCCGCACGGACATCGAAGTGATCCACGAATCCTACACGCCCTTGCTCAAAGGTTTGCGCCAGGATAGCACCAGCCTGGAATTCACCCACAACGACACGGTAAAGATCACCATCGGCGACAGCAAAGAAGGATGGGTGCAGTCTCTTGATTATTTTTTCAAGGTGCTTTACAGTTCCGAGTACAGAAAGATCAAGACCATCATCCTGAACTATGATAATGTGCGGGAACGAGGAGAAAAACTCCGGACATTCGGCGGAACTGCCAGCGGCCACGCCAGCATGAAGAATATGTTTACGAAAATCGCAAAGGTCGTTGAAAAAGCAGGCGTTCGTCAGGTGGATGCAAAGACGCGGCTGCAACCCATCGATTGTATGGATATTGCCAACATCATCGGCGAAAATGTCGTCGTAGGCGGCGTGCGCAGGACGGCGGAGATCGTTTTGATCGACGCAGAGGATGAGGAATGCATCCAGGCCAAAAACCAGCTTTATAAAAAAGTCGGAGAAAAATGGGTGATAGACCAGGAACTGTCCCACCGGCAAATGAGCAATAACTCTATTTATTATGAAAGAAAACCGACAAGAGAAAAGCTGCACTGGCATCTGACGCAGATGCGATATTCGGGAGAACCCGGCTGGGTCAATGCGGAAGAGGGCGCCAGACGCAGGCCGAACTTCAACGGCATCAACCCTTGCGCAGAGATCCTCCTGGATTCCAAAGGATTGTGCAACCTGACCACGGTGAATGTAAAGGCGTTCGTCAAAGAAGGCGGAGCACTGGACAAAGCAGGTTTGATGGAGGCGCAGCGTCTCTCGGCCAGAGCCGGATATCGCATGACCTGTACAGAGCTGGAGATTCCCGAGTGGAACAATGTACAGCAGCGGGACAAGCTGCTGGGGTGCTCTCTCACCGGATGGCAGGACATGGTCAATGCCACAGGATTGGATCGAAACAGCCAGGAAGAACTGCTGCAGGAACTGAAAATGGCAGCCAGACAGGCTGCTGACAGCTATGCCGACGAGCTGGGTCTGCCCAGACCGCTGCTGACGACCACCGTCAAGCCCGAAGGGACTTTGAGCCTTCTTCCTGTGGTGTCTTCCGGCGTCCATTTCTCCCATGCGCCGTACTACATCCGCAGGATCCGCATATCGGCGGATGATCCTCTGACGAAGGTCTGCGAGGAGCTGGGCTATCCTGTGCTTCCCGAAGTCGGCCAGACGCTGGAGAATTGTTCCACGAAAGTCGTGGAGTTCCCGGTCAAGGCGCCCGAAGGGAAACTGAAAGGGGACGTGTCGGCCATTGAACAGCTGGAGATCTACAAAATGTTCATGGACCACTACGTGGAGCACAACTGCTCCATCACCGTCCACGTCAGAGATGGGGAGTGGGATCAGGTGGAACAGTGGGTGTTTGACCATTGGGATGAGACACTGGCGCTTTCCTTCCTTTCTTACGATGACAATTTCTACGAGCTTCTTCCTTACGAAGAGATTACGGAAAAAGAATATCGGGAAAGAACCGCAGCGATGAATGCGTTTGTCCCTTCACTGATCGCCAAATATGAAATTACAGAAACACAATACGACATCGGTAACGACGGCTGTGAAAACGGCGTCTGTCCGGTTCGATAAAAAAAGCCGCTGTGACGGCGGCTTTGGGACTTTGGTATGATTATAGCCCGTTGCGAAGACATGCACCACGAATGCAGCATTCTTCGCAGCGGGGTTTTTTTGCGGAGCAGACCTGTCTGCCGTGGAAAATCAGTGCGTGATGCATGGCAGTCCAGTGCTGTTTGGGGATCGCCTTCATGAGCGCCAGCTCGGTCTTCAGCACATCCGTTTCCTGGGTGAGTCCGGTTCGGTTTGCCAGACGGAACACGTGGGTGTCCACAGCGATCCGCTGTTCGCCGAAGGCTACTGACAGAACGACATTTGCGGTCTTGCGGCCTACTCCGGGCAGTTCCACCAGCCGATCATAGTCCTGTGGGACATTTCCGCCGTAGGTATCTGCAAGGATCCGGGAGAGTTTTGACACATTGGCTGCTTTGGTCCGGTACATGCCGATGCGCCGGATCATCTCCTGGATCTCTTCCGTCGGCAACGCTGCCATTGTCCGCGCGTCCGGCGCCCTTTCGAAAAGTCCGGGCGTCACTTCGTTGACACTCTTGTCCGTGGTCTGCGCCGAGAGAACCACGGATACCAGCAATTGAAAAATCGAGTTGAAATGCAGCGCACAGCCGGCATCCGGATACGCCCAAAGCAACTGTCTGATGACTTCTTCCCGGCCGGCTTTTTTTAGGACTGCCATCTTATTCTACGTTCTTCCCGCAGCATTTTTTATACTTTTTCCCACTGCCGCAGGGGCAGGGGTCGTTTCTGCCGATCTTCGGATCTTTCACCACGGTCCTGGACCGGCGGTAGCGGTCATAGATCTCTTCCTGCTTTTCCTTGGGCAGAACACGGTTCCATTCCTCCAGGTTGTGCAGGTAATCCGCCTTGGCTGCAAACATGTTGAACAAGAGCGTCTCGTAGAGGATGTCCAGCCGAACTGGGCTGGTCTCATCAAAGGTGTCCAGGGGCAGCGGTTCCCGGAGGCTGGAGTTGATCCCGTCCAGAAATCCCATATAAAGGATCGGTTCCACTGCGTATTGTTTCGCCAGCTCGCCCAGGATGCCTTCCGGCACGGTGGGGTAGTTCTTAAGGATATCTTCGTAGATCCGTTCCTCGGCTGACGAGTATGTTTCCCAGAAAGCATCAAAGGTGTCGTCATTTTGCCCTTGGATCCATTCATTCCATTGCTGATACAGATTCATTACAACCTCCATGTGGGCAGCGCACTCTTGTCGGTGCCTCTGGCGATGCACGCGGCGATCTCTACGATATCCCCGGCAACAGCACTGCCTGTGGGCAGGGGGCCGGCGCCTCTTCCCTGAAGGAAGATGTCATCAGCCATATTGCAGGAAATCAGCACGGCATTGAACTCATTGCGAACTCTTGACAGAGGGTTCTCCGCAGGTACGGACTCAGGCCGCACCCAGGCACGGATTCCATCCTTTTCCTTTACAGCTGTAGCGATGAGTTTGATTTTTTTATTTTGTGCTGCAGCATTGCGGAGATCCTCTTCTGTGACACCGGTGATTCCCTCCCGCTGGATATCATCCGGACTGATGTACTCTCCGAAACCGGCGGCGATGAGCAGTGTAAGCTTGTTGACCGCATCGTATCCTTCCACGTCACCGGTAGGGTCCGCTTCGGCGAAGCCTTTGTCCTGAGCGTCTTTTAAAACCTGTGCATAGGGAGCGTGATCTTCGTCCATCCGGGTGAGGATGTAGTTCGTGGTTCCGTTCAGGATCCCCTGGATCCGGGTGATCTCATTGGCGGCCAGTGCTGTGGAAATCGCATTCATCACCGGGATCGCTCCGCAGACGGCGGCTTCGTAGCGCAGCATCAGGTTCTGTTCCAGCGTTTTTCTTGTCAGTTCTTCTCCGGAGCGGGCCAGGGCCGCTTTATTGGCGCTCACTACATGCTTTCCTGCCTGCAGGGCTTGCTCCATATAAGCTATGGCCGGATCCAGCCCGCCCATCAGTTCGGCGACGATATCGATTTCCGGATCGTTCAGGATCGCGGAATAGTCGTCGGTAAGCAGTTGCCTGGGGATCCCGGGATCCCGTTCTTTGCCAAGATCTTTGACGAGGATGGCTTTCACCCTTACCTCTGCTCCGACTCTCCGTGCGATGAGTCCGGCGTTCTCTTCCAACACACGGAACGTTCCGCTTCCCACGTTTCCGCAGCCCAGGAGTGCTACGCTGATGGTGCTTTTTTTCATTCTTTACCTCCGTAAGTTCAACAGACGAAAGGGATCCGTCTGATTTGTCTGGGCAACATTATACCATACAATATACCAAGCTTGAAGAAAATGTAGTACAATACCACTATGGCATTACATATTGTATTAGTGGAGCCGGAGATCCCACCCAACACCGGAAATATTTCCAGAACATGCGCTGCCACAGGCACAGTGCTTCACTTGGTGAAGCCATTGGGTTTTTCCATCGATGACCGCCAGCTGAAGAGGGCAGGTTTGGACTATTGGCCCTTCGTGAAGCTGGTTTTGCACGAGGATCTTGCAGCCTTCCTGCGGGAATGGGGCGAACGGCGGATGTTTCTGGCTACGACCAAGGGCGTTCAGTCCTATACCGACGTGCGCTACCAGGACGAAGATATGCTGGTTTTCGGGAAGGAGACCAAAGGGCTGCCTGCGGAATTGATCCAGGATCGACAGGCGGACACCATACGGATCCCCATGAGCCAGGATACCCGGTTGCGGTCCATCAACCTGTCCAATGCCGCCGGAATCGTTTTGTACGAAGCACTGCGGCAGCTGGACTTTCCCAAATTGAAATAGCTGACCGACGATGATATAATTCTAAGTCGACGGTGCTGCAGATCTGTGAGAAAGGAGGGACCCCGTGAAGCTTGGTTACGAACTCATACTGGAACAGAGCCAAAAGCTCGTGATGACACCGGAATTGATCCAGGCCATCAAGATCCTTCAGTTCACCGCCCAGGAACTGGATGTCTACGTGGCCGATCAGCTCATGGCCAATCCCGTACTGGAATTGGATGAGCAGAGTCCCGCCGAAAAGGAGACCGCCCAGGATCAGACGATGGAAGTGAACAATCCAGAGGATCAGCGAGAATGCGACGTAGTCAAGGATGAGGCCTTCGACTGGAGTGAACACATCCGGGAACGGGAATATGACGATATCAGCTATCGCCAGTTTCAGGGCGAGCCGGTCGCACAGGATTATTCCTATGAGCAATATTTGAGCAAAGATATATCTCTGACGGAATATCTGATGACACAGATGCAGTTCATTTGCCTGAACACCGAAGCATGCAGAGTTGCCAAACTGATCATTGAAGCGCTGGACGAAAACGGATACCTTACACTGAGCACACGGGAGATCGCGGAACTGTCTTCTGTTGATGCGGCCCACATCGAAGAAGCGCTGCTGGCTGTGCAGAGTCTGGATCCTCCGGGCGTAGGCGCAAGGGATCTCAGGGAATGCCTGATCCTTCAGCTGAAGCGCAAAGGGCAATGCGACGAGATCGCCCTTCGATTGGTAACGGATCACCTGGAGGATATCGCCAGGAACAGGATCTCAGTCATTGCCAAAGCGAACGACTTGTCTTCCGAGGACGCACAGGAGTATTGTGACAGGATCCGGAATCTGGAGCCGAAACCAGGACGGCAGTTCGGTTCTTCCCAGGAAGTCCGCTATGTATCCGCTGATGTGAGTGTGGAAAAGGTGGGCAGCGATTACCTGGTGATCCTGAATGAGAAAGCAAC
>DPKU01000022.1:10183-17229 GCA_003542355.1 Clostridiales bacterium
CGGCTGAATGCCGCAGTTTGGCTGATCAAAAGTATTGAGCAGCGAAAACGGACGATCTATAACGTTGTCACGGCTATCGTCAGTCACCAAAAGGATTTTTTCGAGCATGGGTCCAAACATCTTAAGCCGATGACGCTGGCAGAGATCGCAGACGAAACCGGCGTTCACGAATCCACGGTGAGCCGGGCCGTGAGCGGCAAGTATGTACAGACGCCCAGAGGACTTTTCGAGTTGAAGTATTTTTTTACGGGCGGCGTTCTGGACGGCCAAGGCACAGGCATAGGGTCAGAGAGCATCAAAGAGCTATTGAAGGAAATGATCGCCGACGAGGATCCCCATGCGCCTTGCAGCGATCAGATCATCGTCAGACGACTCAAAGAGGATCGGGGCATCACCCTGTCCCGAAGGACCGTGGCAAAGTATCGGGATGAACTGCAGATCCCGGCTTCGTCCAAAAGAAAGCGTTATTGACCGGAAGGGAGATCGAAATGAAGAAATCTATCGTTCAGACGGATGTATCCAATCGCAGGGTATTGGTCCGGAGCGACTTGAACGTTCCTATGGAAGACGGGCAGATCAGCGATGATACCAGGATCCTGGCTTCGCTTCCCACGATACGATATCTGATGGAGCACGGGGCTTCCGTGATCCTGATGTCTCACCTGGGCCGCCCCAAGGGAAAACCAAAGGATGAGTTTTCCCTGGAGCCTGTGGCGAAACGGCTAAGCGGTATTCTTGGACAGGAAGTTGCATTTATACCGTCTCCCGTTGTCGTGGACGAAGACGTCCTCCGAAAAGCGCATGCCATGAAGCCGGGACAGGTGATGCTGCTGGAAAACCTCAGATACCGGCCGGAAGAGGAAGCCAACGATCCCGCCTTTGCGAAAATGCTGGCTGAGCTTGGCGATCTGTACGTGAACGACGCTTTCGGTACGGCGCATCGGGCACATGCATCCACTGTGGGCATCACGGAGTTCCTTCCCGCGGTCTGCGGGCTCCTGATTGAGAAGGAACTGAAATTCCTGGGGGAAGCGCTGGACGATCCAAAGCGGCCCTTGACAGCGATCCTGGGTGGTTCGAAAGTGGGCGACAAGATCGGTGTTATCGAAAATCTGATCCAACGGGCAGACCAGATCATCATCGGCGGGGGAATGGCCTATACTTTCGTTAAGGCCAACGGCGGCAGTGTCGGGAATTCTTTGCTGGAAGAAGATAAGCTGGAAATGGCGAAAGCGCTTCAAGAGAAGGCCCGGGAAAAGGGTGTCGCATTCCTTTTGCCGGTGGACAACAAGGCCGGAGATGCCTTCGAGGCCGGCTGCAACACACGGATCGTCCAAATTGATCAGATTCCCGATGGATGGATGGGGATGGATATCGGTCCCCAAACGATCACGCTGTTTACCGAAGCGATCCGGGGCGCGGCCACAGTGATCTGGAATGGACCCATGGGGGTCTTTGAGTTTCCCGCCTTCGAAGAAGGTACCCGGGCCATCGCTCAGGCATTGGCCGAAAGCAGCGGGATCACCATTATCGGCGGCGGCGATTCGGCAGCTGCAGTGAAGCAATTCGGACTGGCAGACCGGATGAGCCATATATCCACCGGCGGAGGCGCATCCATGGAGTTTCTGGAAGGAAAGATCCTTCCAGGTGTGGCTGCGTTGATGGATGCATAGGGAGAGGAGAACAGCATGCGAAACCCCTTTATAGCAGGCAATTGGAAAATGTATAAAACCACTGCCCAGGCGCTGGAATTTGCCAGGCGTTTCATCGCTATGGATCGCCCGGCCGGCGTGACCGTGGCGCTGGCTGCTCCGTTCACACAGCTGGCCGCCCTCAAGAAAGAGCTGGAGGGTACCGGCGTTAAACTGGCGGCCCAGAACATGCATTACGAAGAAGAAGGCGCATTCACCGGAGAAATCTCCGCCGGAATGCTCCGGGAGATCGGAGTGGATTACTGCATCATCGGACATTCAGAGCGACGGCAGTATTTCGGAGAGACCGACGATACGGTGAATTTGAAAATGATAAAAGCCTTGAGTGCCGGGATCCTTCCGATTTGCTGTGTGGGAGAGTCCCTGGAGATCCGAGAGCTCGGAAAGGCATCAGCTCACGTGGAGCGGCAGGTCAAGGCAGCATTCAAGAGTATAACTGCCGAAAATGCGCTTCGCATCACCATCGCTTATGAGCCGATCTGGGCCATCGGTACCGGCCGAACGGCCACACCAGGGCAAGCCGGAGAAATGTGCAGCCTTATCCGGAAGACGTTAAAAGAACTCTACGGACAGGCTGTGTCAGATGAGATCATCATCCAATACGGCGGCAGTGTCAAACCGGCCAATGCATCAGAGCTGATGCACACCGCAGACATTGACGGAGCTCTGGTGGGCGGGGCCAGTCTGGACCCCGAAGATTTTATGGATATTGTACGGTTTTAAAGGAGGAACGATCATGTCTTATATCGAAGAAGTATACGCAAGAGAAGTACTGGATTCCCGCGGGAATCCCACTGTAGAGGTAGAAGTCTGGCTGGAGGACAACACGATGGGGCGCGCTATCGTTCCTTCCGGTGCGTCTACCGGCGTCCATGAGGCGGTAGAGCTGCGGGACGGCGACAAGAACCGCTACGGCGGAAAAGGCGTGCTGCAAGCTGTAAAGAACGTGAATACCATCATCGCTTCCGCCGTTGTCGGGATGGATGCGCTTGATCAGACCAGCCTGGACCGCAAGCTCATCGAGCTGGATGGAACTGCAAACAAAGGCAAGCTGGGCGCCAATGCCATTTTAGGCGTTTCGATGGCAACAGCCCGGGCCGCCGCCGATAGCCTTGGACTTCCGCTGTTCCAGTATCTGGGCGGGATCAATGCCAAGACGTTGCCTACGCCGATGATGAATATCCTCAACGGCGGAGAGCATGCGGATAATACTGTGGATATTCAGGAATTCATGATCATGCCCGTCGGAGCAAAGAGCTTTGGGCAGGCACTGCAAATGGGTGCGGAGGTGTTCCATAATCTCAAAGCGGTGCTCAAAGCCAGAGGCTTGAATACGGCAGTGGGAGATGAGGGTGGCTTTGCGCCGAACCTGGCTACCAACGAAGAAGCGATCCGGGTGATCCTGGAGGCCGTGGAAAAGGCGAGCTATCGTCCGGGAGAAGACATCCAGATCGCACTGGACGTGGCGGCTTCCGGAATGTACGACGCAGCTTCTGAAAAGTACAACATGAAAGGAGAAGGCGTGGTCCGCAACGCACAGGAGATGATCCAATACTATCAAATGCTGGTGGACAAGTATCCCATCATTTCCATTGAGGATGGGCTGGCTGAGGATGATTGGGCCGGTTGGAAACTGCTGACAGAAGCTCTTGGGAATCGGATCCAGCTGGTGGGAGACGATTTGTTCGTAACAAATACGGAACGTCTTTCCAGAGGAATTAGAGAGAAGATCTCCAATTCCATCCTGATCAAAGTGAATCAGATCGGCACGCTCACCGAGACCTTCGACGCAGTAGAGATGGCCAAGCGGGCAGGGTACACGGCCGTGATCTCTCATCGTTCAGGCGAGACGGAGGATTCCACCATCGCCGATATCGCAGTCGCACTCAACGCAGGGCAGATCAAGACCGGATCCCTGTCCCGGACCGATCGGATCGCAAAGTACAATCAGCTGCTCCGCTTGGAAGACAGTCTGGGGGATTCGGCCGTGTATGCAGGCAGCAGTGCGTTTTATTGCCTCCGGCAGGGAGACCAATAATGGATTTGGCAAAAATAGGCCGTCAGCTGGGAGAATTGGTGATTTTTCAAAACTTGAAACAGGATCCGCTGGTGGCTGCGTTAAAAAAATTTGTCTGCGCTTCCGGAGAACGCGAAAAATCGTTGGGCGCATCGGCTGTGGCCGCTGCGCTCTATCCCGAAGGCGTCGATCTGACCAAAGCCGTTCTGGACCGGGTCCTGAAGGACGATCATTTTTATGTCCGGCAGCGGGCAGCGGGCAGCGTTCCCGATCCGCTGATCCTGGCACAGCTGCAGGCAGAGCTGGAGGCCCTGTCCGAGGCAGCAGCGCTGCTTCCTGGACACTCCGGGCACCCTTCCTGGCGGGCAGAAAAAATGGATTTCTTAACCCGGTACGAGGCTCATATGGAACGAGTATCGATAGAAGGATACGGTCAGTTTGCGGCCCATCGGGCATTTTTTATGGCGCAGGATGGCCAGCTTGTGCCTGTTCGCCATCCTGATCCTCTCCTGCTTTCGGAACTGTATGGATACGAAGAGGAAAGAGAAAAGGTGCTGCTCAACACGCGGGCGCTGCTTGCGGGCCTTCCTGCCAGCAATATCCTTCTGTACGGAGATGCCGGGACAGGAAAATCCAGCACGGTCAAGGCCGTGGCCAATGCCCATTTCGACAGTGGACTCCGCCTGATCCAGATCGAAAAAAATCTGTTGCAGGCGATTCCGTCCCTGCTGGATGAACTGGCTGAGAATCCATTGAAATTCATATTGTTCATCGATGACCTGTCCTTTGCTTCCAATGACAGCCACTTTACAGCTCTTAAGACGGTCCTGGAGGGAAGCGTTGCTGCCCGTTCCAGAAATGTGGTGGTTTACGCTACCAGCAATCGCCGTCATTTGATCAGTGAGACTTTCGCGGATAGAAAAGGAGACGAGCTCCATCTGAACGACACCTTGGAAGAAATATCCAGTCTGTCAGCCCGCTTCGGTATGGTCATTACCTTCGGAAAGCCCGGAAAAGATCTATTTACAACTCTGGTCCTTCGTCTGGCAGAGCACAGCGGTCTGGATCTGCCCGAAGAAGTGCTGATTCGGGAAGCCGAAGCCTATGCGATTCGAAGCGGAGGAAGAACGCCCCGGGCGGCCCGGCAGTTCGTGGAATTTAAAATTGCCATGGATTCCGAATAATATCGCTTGACAAGCAGGGAACAGGTCTATATAATCCATATAATTTTATAATCATTGCGTCGAAGGGAAAAAGTAACGTTCGGAAAAGTTTAAGAGAGTTGTCGTTTGGTGCGAGACAATACTTCTTCCGATCTGTGAACGTCCTCCCCGAGCAGTTGGCCCAAGGACAAGATCTGTGTAAGCACAACCGGCAGCGTCCGTTATCGCGCAGGGGATTGAAAGATCTCTGCAGAGTGGTTTTTTCGGAAACGAAAAGGCAAGAAGAGTGGTACCGCAATGGTTCGTCCGTTGTCTCTTCGTCCATAGGAGCATGGACGATAGACAGCGGTTTTTTATTTTGGAAGGAGGGGCACAGCATGAAGATGACAGGTGCAGAGATCATCGTTGAATCGTTGATCGAGCAGGGCGTCACGGATCTTTTCGGATATCCGGGCGGCGCAACGCTGCACATCCACGATGCATTGTACAGCAGAAGGGATAGGATCACGCATTACCTTCCTGCCGACGAACGGGGGGCGGCACATGCAGCCGACGGGTATGCCCGGGCGACGGGAAAAGTGGGTGTCTGTCTGGCCACCAGCGGGCCAGGGGCCACAAATCTGATCACAGGGATCGCCACGGCATTTCTGGACAGCGTTCCCATGGTGGCGATCACAGCGAATGTGGGGACAGACTTGATAGGGAAAGACAGCTTTCAGGAAGTATATATTTCCGGGATCGCCGGGCCTATCGCCAAACACACGTATGCGGTGAGGGACATCAATCGACTGTCCCAAACGCTTCGCGCGGCCTTTGAGATCGCTAACAGCGGTCGAAAAGGTCCCGTATTGGTTGACATCCCCAAGGATCTTACTGCGGCACTCTGTGAATTCGAGCCAAGGCAAGTGCCGGAACCCGTGCCGGCAGAAACGCCGGATCCCGTTCAGATCAAAGCCATTGCGGCCATGATCAAACAGAGCCGCTGCCCGGTGCTTTGTTTTGGCGGAGGCGTGGTAAGCAGCGGAGCCTCAGAGGAGATGAAGCAGTTCATCGAAAAGACGGGTATCCCGACTTGCCATACCATCATGGCCACCGGCGTTATCGCTTTTGGGGATGAACTGGATCTTGGTATGACCGGCATGCATGGCAGCTTGGCGGCCAACACAGCGATCGCCCATGCGGATCTGCTCATTGCTGCAGGGACACGCTTGTCTGACCGGGTGGCCCAGGGGCGAAAGACCTTTGCGCCCAAGGCTCAGATCATCCAGTTTGATATCGACCCCAGTGAGATCGGAAAGAGCGTAGATTCCGGCGGGTCGCTCATCGGGGATCTTCGCAGCATTTTACAGGCGTTGATGCCATTGGTCAAAAACATTGACCGGCCTGAGTGGATGGCAGATATCCGGCGCTGGAAGGATAAGGATTATTTCCCCAACAACTCTGGTGACAAGCTGATGCCCCACCAGATCATGGAAGTCATCGGCGAGCAGGCAGGACCTGAATCCATCATTACCACGGATGTGGGGCAGCATCAGATCTGGGCAGCTCAATACTGCAAGACGACTCGCCCCAGAGGCTTCATGACCAGCGGTGGACTGGGGACCATGGGGTTTGGATACGGAGCGGCCGTAGGCGCGCAAGTCGCCTTTCCCTCTGCGAACGTCATCCATATCACAGGCGACGGCTCGCTGCACATGAACATGTGCGAGGCGGCTACCGCCGTCTCCTACGGCCTGCCAATCATCACCATCATCCTGGACAATGCAGTACTGGGCATGGTCCGTCAGCTTCAGTGGGCATACCACAAGGAGCGCTACATGGCCACGGAGCCCTATCGGAAGACCGATTACGAGATGGTCGGCAAGGGCTTCGGTGTGCAGACCTACCGGGCTGATACAGTAGAGGCGTTCCGGGATGTGTTCTCCAGAGCACTGAAAAACACCGGCCCGTCCTGGATCGTATGCCCGATCGATAAAAAGGAAAAGGTTCTGCCCATGATGCCGGCGGGCAAAGGAGTCGAGGATATTATTTTGACACAGGAGGAAGGAGGATTATAATGATGGATAAGACAATCATTGCCCTCATGGTGGAAAACAATGCGGGCGTACTGTCGAGAGTAGCCATGCTGTTCGGGCGCCGGGGTTTCAACATAGA
>DPKU01000199.1 GCA_003542355.1 Clostridiales bacterium
TGGTCCGCAAGGAACCTCTGCCCGGCGACGTGGTGTTGCTGGTGGGCGGCAGGACCGGCCGGGACGGCTGCGGCGGCGCTACCGGTTCCTCCAAATCCCATTCCGTCGAATCTTTGGAAGCCTGCGGCGCCGAAGTCCAGCGGGGCAATGCGCCGGAAGAGAGGAAGATCCAGCGGTTGTTCCTCAACAGCGAGGCAGCGCGCCTGATCAAGCGCTGCAACGATTTTGGCGCCGGCGGTATATCGGTGGCCGTAGGAGAACTGGCCGACGGATTGTCCATCGATCTGAATGCCGTTCCTAAAAAGTACGAAGGACTGGATGGCACGGAGCTGGCCATCAGCGAATCCCAGGAACGCATGGCTGTGGTCGTGGATCCGGCGGATCAGGAACAATTCTGCCGGCTGGCGGCGGAAGAAAATCTGGAAGTGACGCCCATTGCCCGGGTCACCGAAGAAGCCCGTTTGGTGATGTACTGGAACGGCAGCAAGATCGTGGACATCGACCGGGTATTTTTGAACGCCAACGGTGCGCCCAAACATGCAGACGCCCGGGTGGAAGCGCCGATGCCTTATGACAGGCCTGTCAGCGACGATTTTACCGGCAGCATCGAGAACCTGGTCCGGGATCTGAACGTGTGCTCAAAAAAAGGAATGGTGGAGCTCTTCGACGCCTCTGTGGGTGCCGGAATGGTCCTGGCACCTCTGGGCGGCATATCCAAGCGCTCCCCGACCCAGGCGATGGTCCAAAAAGTCTTCGATCCCCTGCGGGACGTCAAGACCTGCTCGCTGATGGCTTGGGGCTATAATCCCTATATCTCTGAAATGAATCCCTATCACGGCGCCTATCTGGCCGTAGTGGAGTCGGTGGCCAAACTGATCGCCGCAGGCGCGGATTTCAGCGAAGTCTATCTGTCTTTCCAGGAGTACTTCGAAAAGCTGGAAAAAGAGCCTTCCCGGTGGGGCAAGCCCTTAGCCGCTTTGCTGGGCGCTTTCCGTGCACAAAAGGATCTGGACCTTGCCGCCATCGGCGGCAAGGATTCCATGAGCGGCACCTTCGAAGAGATTCATGTGCCGCCCTCGCTCATCTCCTTTGCCGTCACCACCGGTCCTCTGGATCGGATCCTGTCCCCGGAATTCAAGGAAGCCGGCAGAGACGTCTATTGGATCCGCCCGCAGTGTACTGCAGAAGGTCTGCCGGATGCAGCGTCACTGAAAGAAATCTTTGCTGCAGTGGCAGTCTGGGCCGGGCAGGGGATCCTGAGCGCCGTCGCCACACCGGGCTATGGCGGTGCCGCAGAGGCTGTTTATAAAATGGCACTGGGCAATCGCCTGGGCTTTGCCTTCGATTCAGAATGTTCTGTTCCGGAATTGTTCGGGTACAGCTACGGTTCNNGAACCGGTACTGATCCGAGAGGGCGAACAGCTTTCCATGGAGGAGCTGTCGGCAGCTTCGGAGGACGTGCTGGAAGGGATCTTTCCCTGCAAGTATACTTCGGACCAACCCAAAGCCGCTGTGGAAGCCTATGCATTCAGAACGAGCGGTCGTATAAAACCCTCTGTGAGCATTGCCCGTCCCAAGGTGCTGATCCCCGCATTTCCGGGTACCAACAGCGAATACGACTCGGCCAAAGCCATGGCTGCGTCCGGTGCAGATCCCCAGATCGCAGTGATTCGCAATCTGACCGCCGCCGACGTCCAGGAGTCCGCGCTGTATTTCGCCCGGCAGCTGAAAAATGCAAACATGGTCTTTATCCCCGGCGGATTCTCCGGTGGAGATGAGCCCGATGGCTCCGGCAAGTTCATCACCGCCTTTTTCCGTCACCCTGCAGTGCAGGAGGAGACAGAGAAACTCCTGGAGCAACGGGACGGCCTGATGATCGGCATCTGCAACGGATTTCAGGCGCTGATCAAGCTGGGACTGCTTCCCTGGGGAAAGATCCTGCCGATCACAGAGGATTCACCTACGGTCACGTTCAATGCCATCGGCCGTCACAAGGCAGATATCGTGCGTACCCGGATCGCTTCGGACAAGAGCCCCTGGCTGTCCGGAACCAGCGTAGGAGAGATCTACAGCGTTCCCATATCTCATGGAGAAGGACGTTTTGTGTGCAGCCCAGAGCTGATGCGGCAGCTGGCAGAGAACGGCCAGATCGCAGCACAGTATGTGGATGAAGCGGGAAATCCCACGATGGCACTGCCCTTCAATCCCAACGGATCGGCCTATGCCGTTGAGGCGATCACTTCGCCGGATGGCAGAGTATTGGGTAAAATGGGGCATTTCGAGCGCAGCGGAAACGGTGTGTTCATCAACGTGCCGGGCAGGTACGACATGAAGCTGTTCGAAGCGGCAGTGGCGTATTTCAAATAAGAACAGCTCAATTTCCCACAATCAAAAAGCGCTTTGGCCGTTGGGCCAGAGCGCTTTTGTTTCGCGCAGCCGTTTAAGGTTTTTTTGTTTCTTTCGTTGCAGGCGCAACAGAGGGCTCGGCCATCGGTTTTGACCTGGCCGGCTTTTTGATCTTGAGACTGCCTTCGAAAACCGAATCTTCGCTCATGATGAGCCTTGCCGCCTGAAGCACGCCTTCGACTCTGCCTTCGCCGGCGATCTCCACAGTGCTCTTGCATTGGATCTTGCCCTGGGCAGCCCCTGCAACGACAAGATTTTCCGAGATGATATCTCCTGTATACTGTGCTTTTTCCGTGAAGGTGATGTCGCTGTTGGACTTGATATTTCCTTCTACGCTTCCGTGGATCAGCATGGGCTCATTCGATTGAAAATCGCCCTGAAACAATACGCCCTCTGCTAAAACGGTGTTGGCTTTGTCCGGTTCTATTTCGGGTTCTTTCTGCGTGACCGGCGCTGCGGGTTCCGCTTTCTTTTTCATTATCATTTGGATGGTTCCTTTCTGGTGAAACAGCGATCACAGGGACAATTCTCCCAGCTTTTCCCCGATCCGGATCCGTCGTTCGTCCAGAAGGAGTGCTTCGCTGTTCTTATCATACAACAAACTGCCGAAATTTGAAATGAATTTTGCGCTTTTTGGGTCGGTCGTCAGTTCCGTAATGGCCAGGAGCATCTCTTGATCTGTTCCATAAATCGCTTCGATCATCTCCAGGGCAGCTTCCAGTCTGGCCGAAGCAGCCTGACCTCTTACGCGAAGCTCGCCGGACATTTCATTGAATTGGCTGCGCAGGGCTTCAAAGGACTCCTCCTGCGTGCCGCTTCCTGCCAGAAGCACATTTTTCTTAAAGAGGTGGAGCATCGATTCCACCACCTTGGACCGGTCCTTTTTTTCTTTGGAAAGATTGTGGGCCGAGGCGGCGCTACGCAGGAGCTCTTGTTGGCGCAGGATCTTTCTGTCCAAGGCTTGGGCAACATCCGAGCCGTTTTCAGACTCCTGGTGGGCCTGTTTCAGGATCGGCAGGACCAGACTCAGCACTTCCCGATCATCAGCGATCTCCCGAATTTCTTCCAATACCCGGTCCAGCAGCATGTGGACCACCGCAATCCTCTCGTCGAACCGGGCTGTTTTCAACTGACGGATCAGATCTTCGCTCAAATCCTCTTTCCTGAAGTCCCTGTCGGCATACAGCGTACGGTATTTGTTAAATAATTCGTAGTAGAGCGTGAACGCCCGGGCGATATTTTGGTTTCGGATATACTGGATCACAAGGTTGTCATCCACCGGCAACTGTTCTTCCTCCATGAGGTACAAGATTTGAGACAGATCTTCCCAGCCCCTGGCCGTCACATAAGACTTTTCTCCGGCGTCGATCTCCACGCTGTAGAAGTCTTCCCGATTTGCATCCAGATAACCAGTGACGGCCCGGTGCATATGATTGGCAGAAGCGTATTGA
>DPKU01000056.1 GCA_003542355.1 Clostridiales bacterium
ATAAGTACCCTCCTTCAGGAACACGGCGCTGCCGTCCGTTGCTGCTCATAACTACGTTCATTTTACACGCTCGCGGCTCGATATGCGACTCATTTTTGGCAAGGTCCTGTAAAAAAAGCACTTGCTGCGGTGTTACCGCAGCAAGTGCTTTGAACTCACTCTGGAAAGTTGAACTCTGCTTCCCAGTTGAAGCCGTCGTTGGTTTCCAGACAGTCCGGCCAGTGTCTGCACCAGGCCGGCATGGTCACATCCCGAACTTTGTCGATAGAAGGCTCGTAGGGCTTGATGTCCAGGACCGGCGTTCCGCTTTCGGCGTCGATGTAGCCGACTTCCAGGCGGAAGGTATTCTCATCCGACCCAATCAGCTGACAGGCAGTGACGGCGATGGGATTGGGGCGGACCGGAGATCTGGTGGCCAGGACGCCTACTTTCTCCGGCCCCTTGGTGTAGGGCTTGTCTATAACGAAATAATTCCTCGATTCCGGGCTGTCGTACAAGTGGAACCACCAGATCACCTGGATGTGGCTGTATTCCCGGATTCCCAGTGTCGCTTCGTAATAGCGCTTCTCCAGTTCGATGTAATAACGGTCGTTTTCGAGGATCACTTTCCCGATGGGTTCAAAACTGACAGACATTTTGCTACCTCCATTTCAATGATTGACAGTTCGATTATACCGTTCCGCCACAAAGGCGTCTTGATGATCCCTGCTTCAATCTATGGCGGGATTGTGATAAAATGCAGTCAGTTTGACGGATGTTGCGCAAGGAGGGATGATATGAATACAGAAGTGGTCCATCTGGAGCCCATGCTGCTTGGCGGCGTCGGCTTTTACGGCGATCCGTTTAGCAAACGCGGCGGATGGGACAGCGATAATGAGATCGGAAGGGCGTGGAATCGATTTGCTCGGTATATCGAAGAGCATCCGGTACGGTCGTACTCCTGCGGAAAAAGCTGCATGTATGAGATACACATCACGGGTAGCGAAACCGATGAGAAGGGGCATATTGAAATATTCGTGGGAGAAGAAGTGAATACGCCGCAGCTTCCCTTCACTTTGAGCGTCAAGTTTTTCCCAGGGGGCGACTATCTAAAGGTGACGTTATCGGGGCGGGAGATCGACAGCGACTGGTGGATGCGTCTGGACAGCGAGATCCTTCCCTCTATGGGATTGAAACAAGACGGGCGGTTTATCATTCAGGCCTATGACCAGCGGTTTCTTGGGATGGACCGTCTGGAGGAATCCACAATGGATGCTTATATCCCGCTGAAAAGATGAATTCTGCCATGCGCAAAGCGGTGTTGCAAGGCATCCATTTTATCGAAGCCAATCTTCATGAACGCATCGGCGTATCGGATGTAGCGGCTGCTGTGTCGTACTCTCCCTTTTATTTTTCCCGGGCATTTTCCGCCCACGCGCATATTTCCGTCTACGACTACATTTTGCGAAGGAAGATATCGGAAGCCTACAAAGAGCTTTTCAGTGACCGGCCAAGAATCGTGGATCTTGCTTTTCGTTATGGATTTCAGTCCCATGAAGTGTTCACCCGGACTTTCAGAAAGGCATTCGGGGAGGCGCCCAGCGAGGCGGAAGAATATAAACCCCTTGCCCTTTTCGAGCCTATCGACGAAGACTATCTGACGGCCCTGAGCAGGTTTCAAGTCCGAGAAACGGATAAGCCTGTAGGCAGTTGCTACTTTGAATTGTCCGGTATATCTTCCGGGGAGGAACCGAAGGCTTCCGGCAGTCTCCTGCTTCTTCTTTCCCGGGAAAACCTGTATCGCTGTGAATGTGTACTGGAAGGGCAGCTTGCACTAACGGAGGCCCAATACCTGTTTTGCGGCACAGGACCCCTGCGGCAGAAGCTGCAGATCCGTCACGCCGACACGAAGCACGCCCTCCGGTACTTTACGGATCACTATTACGCTGGAGAGACCATGAAAAGGAATTATATTGTGGCAAACCGGACAGGAGACACTGTGGATATCTATGTGCCGGAATAAAGACCCGGCATAGTTCCGATCGATATTGGTTACTCGCGAAGGGCCCGTTCTCGTTTCAGGGCTTCTTTTTTTCCGTGGATCCGGCCCAGGGCATACATCAGGAGCGCGCCGCACAGGAGATTGATCCGCCCGGCAGAGGAAGGATGGATCAAACCGATTCCAATGTTGGCCATGCCGATCACAAAAAGCATCTTGCAGATGCGATCGAGATGGCGGATTTTGGAGTCAATGTCCGAAAAAATGTCAAAGGTGCCCGCTTCGGTCTTCTTGCGGAAATAGACCCAGGCGAACACGCGGCCGAGGTATTCGACGCCGGTCTCCTCCAAAAATCCAAGATAATCTGAATCGTGACCGTGCATCTCCAGCCGGATCGTGTAGGACCCCGGTTCGCAGGAGACAAAGCGGAACGTGGCGAAGCCCACGCTGTCCAGCGCCCAACCCTGTAATGCCATTTCGTTGAGCCAGTCTTCTTCCTCTTCAAAATCCCAGACCCAAAACCA
>DPKU01000193.1:0-3372 GCA_003542355.1 Clostridiales bacterium
GGATGGCTTTTGCTGTGGAGGTCCTCCAAAACGGCCTGCGAAAAAAAGCTGTCAATATCGTAAAGATTTCTGCATCGGGAAATTATGATCAGGCCATTGCCATGGCCGAAGATTATTTTCGGCAGATCCGGGACGAGCAACGGCATGCCCAAGAGGCCATGGAAATCGTGAAAGAAATTCTGAGTGGAGCGGATGTCGCTGCGTTGGGCGAAAGAGACGGCCTCACTAGAAAAGAGACTGCGGAAGAGCTGCAGGTGACCATCGATACCCTGAGAAATTGGGAGATGAACGGCCTGCTGACGGTGAGACGGCGCCTGAATGGCTATCGGGTCTATAACGCTGAAGATATCAGACTGTTGAAAATCATACGCTCTCTGCGTTGTGCGAATTATTCCCTTTCGGCGATCCTTCGAATGCTGCAGGCTCTGTCCGGCGATCCGAAGGCCGATCTTTCCAAAATCATCGACACGCCGGGCAAGGATGAAGATATCGTTTCGGCCTGTGATCGATTGCGCACATCCCTTCGCAGCGCAGAAAAGAATGCATCCGCTGTTCTGGAACAACTATCGATCATTAAAAAAATTTAGGAACCCTCCACAATAACACCAGGCTTTGTCCCGGTGTTATTGTTTTGAAGAAAAGGAGGGTGTTTTAATATGGAAACAATGATTGAAGTCGAAAACCTAAACAAATCCTATCATCAGATCCCGGCGGTCCGCGGGGTCAGCTTTGCCGTGGGGTGCGGGGAAGTGTTTGGTCTTTTGGGCGCCAACGGCGCTGGAAAGACCACTACGATCGAGTGCATCCTGGGTACAAAAACATCCGACAGCGGGACTGTGTCGATTTTGGGGCTGGACCCCAGGAAGGATCGAAAAAGGCTGTTCGAGCAGGTCGGTGTCCAATTCCAGGAGGCTGCATACCAGGACAAAATCACCGTAAGTGAATTGTGCAGGATGACGCAGTCTTTGTACAAAACTTCTGTATCGCCGCTTGGCTTGCTGGAGCAATTTAGCCTTTCGGAGAAGCACGGGAGCCTGGTCAGCGAATTGTCCGGAGGCCAGCGGCAGCGTCTGTTCATCGTGCTGGCCTTGATTCCGGATCCCAAAGTGGTTTTCTTGGATGAATTGACCACCGGCTTGGATTCGAAAGCCCGGCGCGACGTATGGAAATGCATTTCGGAATTGAAGGCAAAAGGATTGACCGTGCTTCTGACGTCGCATTTTATGGATGAGGTGGAAGCGCTGTGCGACCGGATCAGCATTCTGAAAAACGGGAGCATTGTGTACGCCGGAACCGTGAGTGATGCTGTTGCCGCCAGCCCCCACGAGAAGTTCGAGGACGCGTATCTTTGGTATACAGAGGAGGAGATGAGCTATGAAAGCCTTTAGAACGATGCTTGATACGGAATTGAAATTGTCCCTGCGCGGGATGGATATGCTGATCTTCGCCCTTTGCATGCCGGTGGTGATCATGGCCATTCTCGGGATCCTTTACGGAAGCAAGCCTGCGTTTCCCGGCGCAGAATACACGTTTGTCGCGCAATCCTTCGGCGCAGTGGCTGCCATTGCCATCTGTGCAGGTGGCGTGATGGGTCTTCCGCTGGTCATTGCAGATTACAGGCAGAAACGAATTTTAAAACGCCTTCAGGTGACGCCCACGAGCCCGGCACTGATTCTGGCTGTACAAATCGTGGTATATGCTCTTTATGCAGCAGTTTCTCTGTTTCTCGTTTACGGGACAGCGCACGTCTTTTTCCAATATCGTCTGGAAGGCTCCTGGCTTCAGTTTGCCGGGGCTTACTTGCTCGTGATGCTGTCGATGTTCAGCATCGGCATGCTGGTGGGCGGAACGGCACCCGATATGAAAACGGCTGGGATCTTCGCCAGTGTGCTGTACTTTCCGATGCTGATCTTTTCCGGCGCCACACTGCCCTACGAGGTGATGCCGCCGGCGCTGCAGAGGATCGCAGACCTGATGCCTCTGACCCAGGGGATCAAACTCCTGAAAGCCTCATCTCTGGGTCATCCGGTAGAGGATGTATGGGTTTCTGTGATCGTGCTGTGCGGCGTGACTGCCCTTTGCTCTCTTTTCGCCCTGCGGTTCTTCAAATGGGAATAGTATGCAAGAACGCACAGGAGTTTTTTGATTTGAGGAATAAGCTTTAAAAAATAATAGAATACGTATTGGCACTTCGTTTTCGAAGTGCTATAATACGATTGTACATATGAATAATTGCTCATATGTTCAATAAAGAAATGATCGAGGTGATCTTATGAAGAAAATAGCAGATGTGATCGAACGCTGCGACTGCGTGATGATCCACGAAGATACCATCCATCGGGTGCGGGAGAATATGCCCCCGGAAGAGACTCTGTACGATTTGGCTGAACTCTTTAAGGTCTTTGGTGATTCCACAAGAGTCAGGATCCTTTGGGCCCTGGACGAGTCGGAAATGTGCGTCTGCGACATCGCGGCGCTGCTGAACACGACCCAGTCTGCGGTTTCCCATCAGCTGCGGTACCTGAAGCAGGCCAAGCTGGTGAAAAACAAGCGGGAAGGGAAGACTGTTCTGTATTCTCTGGCGGACGAGCACGTCAAACAGATTTTCGATCAGGGATTGGACCATATATTGGAAGACAGGAAGTAGGAGGCGCACAGCATGGATCATCAACACGAAGAAGAAGGTATCGATCGGGCACAGATCATTCGGCTCATCGTTGGAAGTATTCTGTTTCTGACCGGCCTTGCGTTTCAGTTTCAGGATTGGCTGGAGCTCACAATATTTCTGAGCAGCTATACGATCCTGGGCGCTGGCGTGATCCTTCAGGCAGTGAAGGGAATCGCAGACGGACAGATTTTCGGGGAGCATTTTCTGATGAGCATCGCTACGATCGGTGCATTTTTGATCGGCGAGTATCCGGAAGGTGTCGCGGTGATGCTGTTTTATCTGGTGGGTGAGCTGTTTCAAGAGATGGCAGTGAAGCGCTCCAGGCGATCGATCAGCGCATTGATGGACATTCGCCCCGATTATGCGAATCTTATGATCGACGGAGAGGTCAGGAAAGTGGCGCCGGCGGAAGTGCGGATCGGAGATCGGATCCTTGTCAAACCCGGTGAACGCGTGCCGCTGGACGGCAAAGTAATAGAGGGAACGTCCATGGCCGACACAGCAGCACTGACCGGCGAATCTGTTCCCCGTGTACTGGAACCCGGCAGCGATATCCTGAGCGGCTTCATCAACATGAACGGCGCTTTGACCGTGACCGTAGAAAAAGATTTTGAAAATTCCACGGTGTCCAGAATTCTGGAGCTTGTGGAAAATGCCGGAAGTCGGAAGGCGCCCACAGAACAGTTTATTACCAAATTTGCCCG
>DPKU01000193.1:3524-6540 GCA_003542355.1 Clostridiales bacterium
AACCAGGTGCGCACCGTGGTGTTTGACAAGACCGGCACGCTCACTCGAGGGATCTTCGAAGTGGTTCGTATTGAATCCTGCAGCGGATATGCGCGAGAAGATGTGCTGGAATTTGCAGCGTATGCGGAAAGTCGCTCCAACCATCCCATAGCAGCATCGATTCAGAAAAAATACACGGGCGAAATCGATCATAAAAGAATCGAGGAATACGAAGAGCTTCCAGGGCACGGGGTACGGATCCGAATGGCAGGCAAGGAAATCCTTGCAGGGAATGCGAAACTATTGATCTTAAATCGTATTTCTCTGGAAAACAGGGACTTCGATGAAACCGTGGTCCACGTTGCCGTCGGTGGTCAATACGCCGGAAGCATCGAAATTTCAGATACAGTCAAGGAAGATTCGGCGTCAACGCTTCGGGCACTGAAATCCCTTGGTATTGTTAAAACGGTGATGCTGACTGGTGATACCAAAGCTGCGGCAGAACGATTCAGAAAAGAACTGGATCTGGATGAGGTCTATGCGGAGTTATTGCCTGCAGATAAAGTGGAGATCATGGAAACGCTGGCCGCCAACGATTCAAGTAGCGGAAAGATCGCTTTTGTGGGTGATGGGATCAACGATGCACCGGTCCTTGCCCGGGCCGATATCGGGATCGCAATGGGTGGCTTGGGGTCGGATGCCGCCATTGAGGCCTCCGATGTCGTGATCATGACCGATGAACCGTCCAAGGTGGTCACGGCAATCAAGATTGCCCGGAGGACCCGGAAGATCGTCACCCAGAACATCATTTTCGTCCTGGCCGTGAAAGGGATATTCCTGGGCCTGGGCGCTTTCGGCGCAGCCTCCATGTGGGAAGCCGTGTTTGCAGACGTAGGCGTTGCGGTCCTGGCGGTCTTTAACTCCATGCGCGCTATGAATACGAAGGGACTCTGAGCTGTCTCAGGCCTCTTTCATCACATTCTTTTAGCCAGGTGCTGGAACACAGCGATCCCGCAGATATACTGAAAAACCAGGAGGATGCCCAAACCCATCACTGCATACCTTGAATAAGGCATCCACCATCCCATCACTGTGAAAAAAGCAAAGAGTGCCATCAGACCGCAGTAAACGCCTATCATGATGCCATAGACGATCCGGCCGCTCTTGTCCCAAAGCATCACCTTTCTTTCGTCATGCATTTCGATCTTTTCAATTTGAAGGAGTCTTTCATATTCTTTCTGCCGTTCCGGCTTTGACCAGTGGAAGTATTTCCAAATCATTAAAATTCCGGGAGCGGTGCCCGCGCCGGCGAAGCCCCACAGCAAGCCTTCGATCCGGAATTCACACAAGATGGCCAGAAGCAGGCAGATCGTTCCCACGACCAGATAGGCGATCCCGGTGTATAGCAAGGATTTTTTCATTGTTCTTCCTCCTCATAAATAAAAATATCTTCGATAGAGACGCCAAAGTACCCGGCGATCTTGAACGCCAACAGGATGGACGGATTATAGCGGCCATTCTCCAGCGATCCGATGGTTTGACGGGACACTTCCAGGGCGTTGGCCAGTTCTTCCTGCTTCACCCCATGCTGCTTTCGCAGTTCCTCTAATCGGTTCTTCATGCCCTTGCTCCTTTGCGAATGGAAAGCTCGCTTTCCATAAAACAACTATAGCAGACCTGCCGGAAATGTCAAGGGTGCTTTCCATTTTTTTATGAAGAGAACATCAAAAGACAGTTGACAAGGAACGGCAGCCGGTATACTATCATATTAGTATATATGAATATGTTAATATAAGTTTAGGCCCTTAAGAAGCGATCGTAAACCGGTTGGCGATAAATACGGGACAGAACTGCGGGAGGAAAAAATACATGTGGATATTAGACTGGCTGAACAGCCAGCTGCTGAAAATGGAATGGCTTTATGATCTTGTGCAACGCCTGGTGGAAGGAGTGTTCGGTCTCGATATCACCGAACGCATCGGTGGGAGCGTTCACTTTTTCATCTATGATGTGGCAAAGATTTTTATTCTGCTCTCAGCGCTGATCTTCGGTATATCTTATATCCAAAGCTTTTTTCCGCCGGAGCGGACACGAAAAATCCTTGGGAAATACAAAGGAGTATCTGCCAATATACTGGCGGCGTTGCTGGGTACCGTAACACCCTTTTGCTCTTGTTCATCCATCCCGCTTTTCATCGGGTTCACGAATGCAGGGCTTCCCATCGGCGTCACGTTTTCTTTTCTAATTTCTTCGCCGCTGGTGGACCTGGCGTCCATGCTGCTGCTGGCCAGTATCTTTAATATGAAGATCGCTGTGGCTTACGTTTTGGTTGGGTTGGTCCTGGCTGTGATCGGCGGCAGCGTCATCAGCAAGGCAAAGCTGGAAAAATACGTGGAGCCTTTTGTCTTCAGCAATCAAATGATGGAAATGGAGCAAGAGGAACTGACACGCAAAGATCGGATGCTCTTTGCGAAGGATCAGGTGAAGGACATCGTCAAAAAAGTCTGGCTTTATATTCTGATCGGCGTGGGCATCGGTGCCCTGATCCATAATTGGATACCGGCAGACGTTATTTTGGCTGTTCTTGGTCAGGATAAGTGGTATTCGGTGATCGTGGCGACACTGGTGGGCGTACCTATGTATGCCGACATATTCGGCACACTTCCCATCGCCGAAGCATTGGTCTATAAAGGAGTCGGTATCGGTACCGCATTATCCTTTATGATGGGGGTCACGGCGCTTTCGCTTCCTTCCATGATCATGCTGAACCGAGTCGTAAAGACGAAGCTGCTGGCTGTGTTCATCGGGATCGTGACAGTGGGGATCATCGTGATCGGATACTCCTTCAACGCGTTCGGGTATTTGTTCATCTGACAACCATCTGATGTGTGAAGAATCAATTATATGTTTGAAACAGAAAAGGAGAGCATGTTATGGGACTGTTTGGAAAAAAAGAGACAACTACGGGAAGCAATGCACCGGTCAAGGTGTTGGGCAGCGGATGTGCGAAGTGCAATCAGCTTGAGGCCTCGGTGAA
>DPKU01000118.1 GCA_003542355.1 Clostridiales bacterium
TTAAAGCGCCAATAGCACGAAGTTCAACAGGAACAACCCGCTGCAGATCCACAGGACGACGCTCACATCCCGAGCCTGTCCCAGCACTACTTTCGTGAGGCAGTAAAAGATGAACGCCATAGCGATCCCATAAGAAATATTATAGCAGAGCGCCATGAAAATCGCAGCAAAAAACGCAGGGATCGCAGTGGACAGATCTGCCCAGTCGATTTTCTTGAAGGACGAAAGCATCATGATCCCCACCATGATCAGAACCGGAGCCGTAGCCTGGGCCGGTACCAGCGCCACCAAGGGGGATAGTGCGATGCAGGATAAGAACAAGCCTGCCGTGACGACTGAAGCAAGTCCTGTGCGCCCTCCTGCCCCGATCCCTGCCGTGCTCTCCAGATATGTAGTCACGTTGGAACAGCCCAGTACAGAGCCGGTCAGCGTACCGCAGGCATCGGCAAACAGGGCTTTTTCCAATTTGGTTCGCCCGCTGGGGTGTTTCTTGTCCCGGGTTTGCAGTTGTTTCATCTCTTCGTCGGAAAAAATGCCGGACTGTCGTCCTGTACCCAGAAACATGCCGATCGTATCAAAGATATCCGACAAGCTGAATGCGAAGACCGTCATGATCACCGTAGGCATCCTGTCTCCATCGGAAAACAGCGATCCCAGCCCTTTCGATCCGAATGCCACCAGAAAGGTTTGCTTCAGCTCCGTAAAGGATTGGGTGATCCCCTGGGCAAAAGACATCTCTGATACGTTCGTGATGCCGACAACGATACTCAGCGCAGTCGTAATGAGGATCGCCAGCAGGATGCCGGCCCGGATCTTTCGAAGCAAAAATACGGTGAGGAGAACAAATCCAGCCACCGCCAGAAGCGTCTCGGGTGTCCCCAGGGTGGCCAGCGCAGGCACCGCAGATCCGTTTCCTACGGCGCTGCCGTCCAAGAGCTCATAAGTCCCAGGGCTCATGGTAAAAGTCAGGAAACCGGCGTTTTTGATGCCTACATAGGCAATGAAAACACCGATCCCGCCGCCGATGGCGATCTGCAGCTCCTGGGGGATCGCAAGCAGGATGGCTTTACGAATATTGGTGACCGTGATGATCAGATTGATCAGGCCGCAGAGGAACACCATAGCGAAGGCTTCCTGCCAGGTAAAGCCCAAAGTCCCGCAGACAGTGAAAGCAAGAAAAGAAGAAAGACCGATCCCCGGCGCAAGCGCATAGGGCACATTGGCGTAAAGGCCCATGACCAGGGTCGCCGCAGCAGAGGATAGGATGACAGCAAGAAAAACGCCACCGTAAGGCAGCGGATTATCCGGCGTTCCGGCCAGTACCAGGGTGGAGGGGATCACAAAGATCGCATAGGCCATGGCGAAAAAGGTGGTAAATCCAGCCACCACTTCCCGAGCCGTCGTAGTCCCGTTCTGTTTCAGATGAAATCGCTTTTCCATCGCCTGCGCTTACTTGCCCTTGAGCTTGTCGATCACAAAGATCAGCAGACAAGCGCCCGCAACAGCAACGATGACCGTGGCGACAAGACCGTTCGCCGAAAATCCCAAAAGGCCAAACAGAAGACTGCCGAAAAAGCTCCCCAGGATCCCGATAACGATGTAATACAGCACTCCTGCCGATTTATTCATAAGCCTGCTGGCGATCCAGCCGGCCAGTCCGCCGATCAGGATCGTAGCCAGTGTGTGAAAGAGATTGCCCATATTTTTCCTCGCTTTCGTTCAATCGTTCCTGGTTCATTATACGAAGGGAAGAAAAGCATGTCAAACTACATCAGCTTTTCTGTCTGCTCCAGGATCAGCGGCATGCCGCTATTCAGATCTGCCAGCATTCCTGTCATCTGTTCGTGATACTCGCACTCATAGCGCAGCGTCACGTCCACTTCCTGCGCATACGTACTGTTTTCAATGGAGAACGGCTGATCCTGTTCCAAGTTCTTCAGCTTACCCAGAAGTGTGTAGGGCAATCGAACTTTTAGAATGATCATATTTCGAACCGAATGGGTCCCCGCAGCGATCAGAGCTTGCCTGGCCGTTTCCGTATAGGCACGAACCAAACCTCCGGTTCCCAGCTTCGTTCCGCCATAATAGCGAGTGACCACACAAACCAGGTTCGTAAGTCCCTCCCGGACCAGCATTTGAAGAATAGGCGGTCCGGAGGTGCCCTGGGGCTCCCCGTCGTCGGACGTCCACTGCAGTTCCATCTGCTCGCCTATGATGTACGCCGGAACGTGATGCGTCGCTGTTCGGTGCAAGTCCCGAACCTTCCGGATATAGGCCTCGGCTTCTTCCCGTGAGGAAATCGGCGCGATATGCCCGATGAACCGTGAGCGCAAGATCACTTCTTCGGCCGTCGCTTCCTTTTTTACCGTAGTGTAACGGATCAAGACAGACCTCCCCTTCTACGATAAAATAAAGGCTTCGAATCGCTTCCGGTCCGCCTGGTTCAATTCCACTGTGAGGAAGGTGCCTTCTTCCCGATGTTCCATGACCCGTGGATGGGTCTGTGTGCAAAGGTAAGACACCAGATCTCCCCTGCTGTAGGGAATGAGCACATCGACCTCTGCGCTGTCTCCAAACA
>DPKU01000135.1 GCA_003542355.1 Clostridiales bacterium
TCTCAGGGCGCGCAGGCAGACTTCTGTGGACAAAGGAATCGCCACCGTTGAGAAGAACCTGGACAGGCTGATCGCCAAAGAAAAACTGACCGCCGATGAAAAAGCAAATATCATGAGCCGGATCAAAGGTTCTACAGATATTGAGATCATCAAAGATGCGGATTTGGTCATCGAAGCTGCCACGGAAGATATGGAAGCAAAAAAGGCGCTCTTTGCAGAATTGGACGCACTCTGCAAGCCGGATACGATCATCGCGACCAACACCTCATCCCTTTCCATCACGGAAATCGCAACGGCTACAAGCAGACCGGACAAAATCATCGGAATGCATTTCTTCAACCCGGTCCCCATGATGAAGCTGGTGGAGATCATTCTGGGTCTTGCCACATCAGAAGAAACCAAGAGCACGATCGTCGCGCTGACGGAAACCTTGGGCAAAACCGCAGTCCAGGTTGCAGAGGCACCCGGGTTTGTCGTAAACAGACTTTTGATCCCGATGATCAACGAAGCGACCGGGATCCTGGCCGATGGCGTTGCAAAAGCGTCAGATATCGACGAAGCCATGAAGCTTGGCGCCAATCATCCCATGGGTCCCCTTGCGTTGGGCGATCTGATCGGACTGGACGTTTGTCTTGCGATCATGGAAACGCTCCAATCGGAATTCGGCGATCCCAAATACAGACCCCACCCGTTGCTGAAGAAAATGGTGCGCGGAAATAAACTGGGCAGAAAAACCGGAATCGGCTTCTTCGATTACAGCAAATAGCAACACCAAATAAAATGTACCAAAATAACCAAAAGGATGTGTAAAAAGAATGATAAACAAATTAAAATCAGCGGATGAAGCCGTTTCGATCATCCAAGACGGTGCTACGATCATGGTCGGTGGATTCATGGTTTGCGGAACACCCAAAATCCTCATTGATGCACTGGTCCGAAAGAACGTTAAAAATCTTACCATCATCTGCAATGATGCGGGGCTTCCGGGCGAAGGCGTTGGAAAACTCCTCAGCAACGGCCAGATCAAAACACTGATCGCTTCCCACGTGGGCCTCAATCCGGAAGTTGCTCAACGGATGAATACGGATATTGAAGAAGACAAACTGGAATGCATTCTGGTGCCCCAGGGCACACTGGCTGAGCGCATTCGTGCGGCTTCCACAGGATTGGGCGGATTTTTAACACCCACCGGTGTAGGCACGACCGTGGCCGAAGGCAAACAAACGCTTACGATCGAAGGCAAGGAATACCTGCTTGAACTTCCGTTGAAAGCCAACTTTGCATTGATCAGAGGTTCGGTCACAGACAAATTCGGAAATACCATTTACAACGGAACGACACAGAATTTCAATCCGTTGATGGCAGGAGCCGCAGAGCACGTGATCGTCGGCGCCTGTGAGGTCGTGGAAGTGGGCGATATCGCGCCCAATGCCGTGCATACATCCGGAATATTTGTAGATACGATCGTAGGAGGTGAAAAATAATGTCAGATGCGAAAGCGATCATTGCACAGCGCGTTGCAAAAGAATTAAAAGACGGAGATGTGATCAATCTCGGCATTGGCCTTCCCACGATGGTTGTCAATTATTTGCCGGAGGATGCTCAGATCGTCTTCCAGTCAGAGAATGGAATCATGGGCATGGGTCCTGCTGCGGAAACCGGCTGTGAAGATCTTGATATCATGAATGCCGGGGCAGGATACGTAACGGCCAATCCGGGAGCGATGTTCTTCGACAGTGCCACTTCATTCGGCATCATCCGTGGCGGTCATGTGGATGCCACTGTTTTGGGTGCGCTGCAGGTAGATAAACATGGCAATTTGTCCAGCTGGATCATCCCAGGAAAAATGGTGCCTGGAATGGGCGGCTCCATGGATCTTGTTGTAGGAGCGAAGAAAGTCATTATCGCTATGCAGCATACACAAAAGGGCGCCCATAAAATACTGGATGAGTGCACCCTTCCTTATACGGCTGTAAAAGTCGTAGACGAAATCGTTACAGAAATGGGCGTAATGGTCGTCACGCCGGAAGGATTGCTGCTCACGGAGTACAATCCCGAGTATACGGTTGAGCAGATCCAGGAAGCGACCGGGACAAAGCTGATCATCAGTCCCACCTTAAAATCCATGATTTAAACAACCTGAGCATACAAAAGAGCAAGATCCGGATAGGATCTTGCTCTTTTCATTTCCAGGCAAATACAGCGCTATAAACGCTTTGCAGCGATCGCCCACCATTCATCTTCCTGCAGCGACTCAACCACCTGAAAGCCGGATGACTCCAGCGCGGACCGAACGGAAATCTCTTTTCCCTGGATGATCCCGCTGGAGATGTAGATGCCCTTCTCCGCTAAATGTTCCTTTACGCTGTCCGAAAGGCGAATGACCAAATCGGCCATCAGATTGGCAACGACCACATCAGCCTGGAAGTCGACACCATCGGTCAAATCTGCCAAAGCAGTGTGAATAACTGCATCCACATGGTTTTTTATGATGTTCTCCCGGGCAACCGCTACTGCCTGCGGGTCGATGTCCACAGCCAGAACGTCTCCGCTGCCGAGCATGGCTGCGGCAATCGAAAGAATACCGGTGCCCGTGCCCACATCCATGACCCGATCACCCGGCTTCAGATATTTTTCCATCAGCTTAAGGCAGAGCCTGGTAGTAGCGTGGGTTCCTGTTCCAAATGCCATGCCCGGGTCCATGTCGATCACTTGCTCTCCCGGTCCGGCCGTATAAGAACTCCAGGCGGGTTTTACCACGAATCGCGCCGTGATCAGCGCCGGCTCAAAGTAATCCTTCCAGCGATGGAGCCAATCCTGATCATCCACTGCCTTGACGCTGATATCGCTGGGATCCAGGCCGTCCAATAGGGAAGAGAGATCGCTCCCCTCTTCCCTATAAAATATAATCGACGGGTCGGCGGAAAGCTCCCGTATGACCGACTCGTCGATATAATCCCAATGATACGTTTCCTTGTTTTCCATCAACTCCGGCAATTCCCGAGGGTCGTTGACGATCAAGTCTGTGATCCCCCGATCTTCCAGTTGAAGGATCAACGCATCCAGCGTTTCCACATTCGTTTGGATCGTGATTTCCTGATACTTCACAGTCCCTCCTATTTGAAGAGCTCCTTAACGCTGTCCATAAAGTTCTTCTTCTTGCTGTAACCTTCCAGTGTCTTGGATTCTCCGAAATCCTTGATGAGCTCTTTCTGCTCAGAGGTCAACTTCGTGGGGACTTCCAGGCTTACCTGGATATACAGATCGCCGGGCTTCCCGGAGCGAACGTTTTTGATTCCTTTTCCTTTCAGGCGGAATACCGTTCCGGGTTGTGTTCCGGCTGGTACTTTATATGAGATTTTCTCCGAAAGCGCCGGCACCGTGATGCTGTCTCCCAAGGCGGCCTGGGTGAAAGTAATGGGGATCTCCAGCCACAGGTCGTCTCCTTTTCGCTTAAACAGTTTATGCGGGGCTACCGACAGAACAATGTACAGATCTCCTGCCGGACCGCCGTTGCTTCCGGGCTGGCCCTGCCCTCTGAGCGGAATCAC